>JBDTAT010000572.1:0-5734 GCA_039924505.1 Bryobacteraceae bacterium | reverse complement strand
CGCATGAATTTCAGACGCCGCTTACGTCCATCAAGGCGGCGGCTTCCGCCTTACTTTCGGACCCTCCGCCAGGCGAACCGGCGCGCGGCGAGTTGGTCTCTATTGTCGACGAAGAGACCGACCGCCTCAGCCGCCTGGTTACCGACGCCATCCAGATGGCGCGCCTCGAAGCCGGCCGCATCCAGTTGCGGTGCGAAAATCACAGCGTAGCCGCGCTGGTGCAATCGGCGATTCGGGACGCTGAGGGGGCACTCGCCGGACGACCCGTGGATCTGCGGCTGGCATCCGGGCTCCCGCCGGTCCACGCCGACTTCGATCTGCTGGGATTGGCGCTGCGCCAAGTGCTGGGCAACGCGCTCAAGTTTTCACCGCCGGGTTCGCCGCTCGCGATCGAGGCGCGCAGCCTCGACGGCAGCGTCGTTGTTACTGTCACCGATCATGGTCCCGGCATTCCCGACGGCGAGCAGCAGCGTATCTTCGAAAAGTTCTACCGCGGCGCCGCCACTAAGCCGCAAGTTGCCGGCGCCGGCATGGGTCTTGCTATCGCGCGCGAAATTCTTCGCGCCCACGGCGGAGACATTTGCGTAAAAAGCAGCCCCGGACACGGCGCCGAGTTTTCGCTTGTGATTCCGGTGCGCGGCGAGGACCGCCGATGAGCGCCGGCCGCATTCTAATCGTTGACGACGAGCCGCAAATCCGCCGGGTCATGCGCACCACGCTGATCTCGAACGGCTACGAAGTGGGCGAGGCGCGCAGCGGTGAAGAGGCGCTCGAAAAACTGCGCGCCGAAAAGTACGACGTCATTCTGCTCGATATGAATATGCCGGGAATGGGCGGAGTTGCCGCCTGCCGCGAGTTGCGCGTCGGCTCCGAAGTCGCGATTCTTATGCTCACGGTCCGCAATTCGGAAAAAGACAAAGTGGAAGCGCTCGACGCGGGCGCCGACGACTACATTACCAAGCCGTTCGGCACGCCGGAGTTGCTGGCCCGCATCCGCGCCGCGTTGCGCCGGCTGCCGCTGACTTCGGATTCCGGACCCCAGACCGTGCGGCTTGGCGAAATCGAAATCGACTTTCCCGCACGCCGTGTGCGTTCGGGCGATGACGAGATCCGCCTCACCCCCAAGGAATTCGACCTGCTGCGCTATTTTGCGGTTCATGCCAACAAAGCAATTCCGCACCGCGAATTGCTTCAGGCCGTATGGGGGCCGGATTACGGCGGCGAAGTCGAGTATCTGCGCGTCTTCATCAACCAACTCCGCAAGAAGATTGAACGGGAGCCCGCCAAACCGCGCTTCCTGCTCACCGATCCCTGGGTCGGATACCGTCTTATGCTTCCCCGCTGAACCCGAGCCGGCTTATTGAATCCTGATCGATTCTTTATGCCTTCTTTATGCCTCACCGGATATTCTGAATTCAGAAAACGTAAAGGGTGCGGCGCGCACCATCGTCCGGGGCAGAAACCATTTCGCGCCGCACTCGGTTTTGGCGCGAGTTTCTTAGAACGCACAGGACTTGGGCGGCGTCTTCGTTCGGAACGCGAAAGACGACGACGCCGCGTTCCGTTGTGCGCGAATTTCTGAGGAGAAAGGATCGCCGATGCTCGACGTTCTGTATGTTTTGCTCGGACTAGCGCTGTTCGCCGCTTGCTGGGGATTCACGAAAGCCTGCGACCGTTTATAAGGAAAACTCCATGGACTATTTCATCGCCGGTCTAGCCGCGCTGTTTCTGTTCGGCTATCTGATATACGCTTTGCTCCGCCCGGAGCGGTTCTGAGGAGGCACATATGATCTCGGCTGGAATGCTGCAACTGATTGTCTTCTTTGTCGTGCTGCTCGCTTTGACGAAACCGCTCGGGGCGTACATGGCGAAGGTGTTTCAAGGCGAGCGAACTCCGCTCTCGGCCGTATTGCGGCCGCTCGAGCGCGTGATTTATCGTCTGTCCGGGATCGAGGAGACCGAAGAGCAACGTTGGACGCAGTATACTGCCGCGGTGCTCGCATTCAGCGTTGCCGGCTTCCTGTTCACCTACTTGTTCCAGCGGTTACAAGGATTGCTGCCGCTAAATCCGATGCGCTTCGATGCCGGCAAAGTTTCGCCCGATCTGGCGTTTAACACTGCGATGAGCTTCGTTACCAATACGAACTGGCAGTCGTACACGCCCGAGGCGACGCTAAGCTATCTGGCGCAGATGGCCGCTCTGGCTGTGCAGAACTTCGCTTCGGCGGCGGCCGGCATCGCGATTGCGATTGCGCTGGTCCGCGGGCTGGTCCGCCAGCAGATGAAGACAATCGGTAATTTCTGGGTGGATATGACGCGCGCGGCGGTTTACGTCTTGTTGCCGCTCTCGATTGCGGGCGCATTGTTCCTGGTATCGCAGGGCGTAATCCAGAACTTCCACGGTTATGCGAACGCAAAGACGCTTGAGGGGGTGGCGCAGGTAATTCCGCAAGGGCCCGTCGCATCGCAAGAGGCGATCAAGATGATCGGCACCAACGGCGGCGGATTCTTCAACGCCAACTCGGCGCACCCCTACGAGAACCCCACGCCGCTGAGCAACTTCGTAGAGATGCTGATGATCTTCACGATTCCGGCAGGACTGACCTATACGTTCGGCAAGATGGCCGGCGACACACGTCAGGGATGGGCATTGTTCGCGGCGATGAGCGTCCTTTTTCTGGCAGGCGTCGCGGTCTGCTGGCCGGCGGAACAGTCCGGCAATCCCCTGCTCGCGAAATTAGGCGTCGAGTCTTCGGCCACCGCCGGCCAGACCGGCGGAAACATGGAGGGAAAAGAGGCGCGCTTCGGCATCGCGGCGTCCGCGCTGTTCGCCGTCATTACGACAGATGCAAGCTGCGGCGCGGTGAACGCCATGCACGATAGTCTTACGCCGCTCGGCGGCCTGGCGCCGCTGTTCAACATTCATTTGGGCGAAGTAGTGTTCGGCGGCGTGGGGGCGGGACTGTACGGAATTCTGCTGTTCGCGATCCTGGCGGTCTTTATCGCTGGGCTGATGGTGGGCCGCACGCCGGAATATCTCGGAAAAAAGATCGAACAAAAGGAAGTGAAAATGGCCATGCTCGCGCTGATCGCGACGGCGTTCGCCGTGCTTGTGTTCACGGGCATTAGCGCGGTCGCGCATTTCGACGAGAACGGATACTGGAACGCGCCTGGCGTTTTGACAGCGAATCTGAACAACGGAGGGCCGCACGGTTTCTCCGAACTGCTCTATGCGTATTCGAGCAGCACCGCCAACAACGGCAGCGCGTTCGCCGGGCTGAACGCGAATACGCCCTGGTACAACCTGACCATTGGCGTGTGCATGTTGACTGGGCGATTTCTGTTCCTGATCCCGTTGCTGGCGGTCGCCGGCAGTCTGGCGATGAAGAAGAAGATCCCCGCCACCAGCGGCACGTTCCCCACTCACGGAGCATTGTTCGCAGGCCTGTTGGTCGGCACGATTGTGATTGTCGGCGCGTTGACATTTTTCCCGTCGCTTTCACTCGGTCCGATTGTCGAGCATTTTCTCATGCACGGAGGGCGGCTGTTCTCGTCGCTTCCGGCAGGGATCTGGAGCTAAGCCCATGGCAACCACTTTTCAACCCGCTGTTCAACAAGATCCGGTCTCGCTGATTCCAAAGCGGCTGGCCCACGGGCGTCCGCTGTTCGACCCGGCAATCGTCAAGCGGGCGGTCGGGGATTCGCTTGGAAAGCTAAACCCGCTGACGTTGGCTAAAAACCCGGTGATGTTCGTAGTAGAGGTTGGCGCGGCCCTCACGACCGTGTTCGTGGTCCGGGATGCTTTCGTGGGGACGGCTGGGATCGGCTTCTCCGTGCAGATTGCGCTGTGGCTCTGGTTCACAGTGCTCTTCGCGAATTTCGCCGAGGCGATGGCGGAGGCGCGCGGGAAAGCGCAAGCCGACACGCTGCGCAAAACCAAGACCGACACGATTGGGCGGCGCGTCGTTTCCGGCGACAGGCTGGAGGCGGTGCCGGCGTCGAAACTGCGCGCCGGCGATGTCGTGTTCTGCGAAGCGGGCGAGCTGATTCCAGGAGACGGCGATGTGATCGATGGAATCGCGACGGTGGACGAGTCGGTGATCACCGGCGAGAGCGCCCCGGTAATCCGCGAGTCGGGCGGCGACCGCAGCGCGGTTACGGGCGGCACCAAGGTGCTGTCGGACCAGATCAAGATCCGGATTACATCGAACCCGGGCGAAACGTTTCTGGACCGGATGATTGCGCTGGTGGAAGGCGCCGAGCGGCAGAAGACTCCGAACGAGGTGGCGCTGAACATTCTGATCGCGGGGCTGACGTTGATCTTTCTGCTCGCGGTCGTGACGCTCGAACCGTTTGCAGCGTTTAGCGCGGCCTCGGCCGGATCGGGCAGCATCCCAAGTGTCGCGGTGCTGATATCGCTGCTGGTCTGCCTGATTCCGACCACCATCGGCGGGTTGCTTTCGGCGATCGGCATTGCGGGCATGGATCGCGTGATGCAGCACAATGTGCTGGCGATGAGCGGCAAAGCGGTGGAGGCGTCGGGCGACGTGAACACTCTGCTGCTGGATAAGACCGGCACGATTACGCTCGGAAACCGGCAGGCCGTTGCATTTCTTCCGGCGCCCGGCATCACGGAGGCCGACCTGGCGGACGCGGCGCAACTGTCGAGCCTGGCGGATGAGACGCCCGAAGGCCGCTCGATTGTCGTGCTGGCCAAGGAGAAGCACAATCTGCGCGGGCGCGAGGTGGCCGCACACGAAGCACACTTCATTCCGTTTTCGGCTTACACGCGGATGAGCGGCGTGGACATCGACGGACGGCGGCTTCGCAAAGGCGCGACCGCGTCGATTCTCAAATTCGTCGAGGAACAAGGCGGAGTTCCGGCCGCGGGCTTTTCGGCGATGGCGGACGGGATCTCGCGCACGGGCGGAACGCCGTTGGCGGTAGCCGACGGTCCGCGATTGTTAGGTATTGTGCATCTGAAGGACATCGTGAAGGGCGGGATGAAGGAGCGCATCGGTCAGCTTCGCGCGATGGGTATCCGCTCGGTCATGATTACGGGCGACAATCCGCTGACGGCGGCGGCGATTGCGGCCGAGGCGGGCGTGGACGACTTTCTGGCGCAGGCGACGCCGAAAGACAAGCTGGAATATATCCGCCGGGAGCAATCGGCCGGGCGGCTGGTGGCGATGACGGGCGACGGAACGAACGACGCTCCGGCGCTGGCGCAAGCCGACGTGGGGCTCGCGATGAACAGCGGCACGATGGCGGCCAAAGAGGCCGGCAACATGGTGGACCTGGACAGCAATCCGACGAAGCTGATTGAAGTGGTGGCGATCGGCAAGCAATTGCTGATTACGCGCGGCGCGCTGACAACGTTTTCCATCGCCAACGACGTGGCCAAGTATTTCGCGATCATCCCGGCGATGTTCATGGCCACGTTTCCGGCGCTAGGCGCGTTGAATATCATGCGCCTGCACACGCCGCAGAGCGCGGTGCTGGCGGCGGTGATATTTAACGCGCTGATTATTATTGCGCTGGTTCCGCTCGCGCTGCGGGGAGTGAAATACCGGCCGCAGGGAGCAGCGGCGCTGCTACGGCGGAACCTGCTGATCTATGGGCTGGGCGGGATTGCCGCGCCGTTCCCGGGGATCTGGGCGATCGACCAGATTCTTGGTGTTTTGCATCTGGCGTGAGGAGGAATTATGTGGAGACAAATTGCGCCCGCGTTTCG
>JBDTAT010000571.1:0-4661 GCA_039924505.1 Bryobacteraceae bacterium | reverse complement strand
CGAATTAGAGGCGTAACTATTTTGGGGACGGCGGGTATTCAGGGGTGAGTGCGCGTGGATGCTCCGGATAATCGGTTGATGGCGGCCGTGCGCGGCGGGGATGTCGCGCAACTCGCTGTGTTATTTGAGCGCTATCACCGGCCGCTGTTTCATTATTTCGTGCGCTTGAACGGAAACCGGGATCTGAGTGAAGACCTGGTGCAGGACGTGTTTTTCCGGATGTTGCGGTACCGGCGAACGTATAAAGACGAACATCCGTTTACGGCGTGGATGTACCAGATTGCCCGCAACGCGCAGATCGATCACGCGCAAAAGCGAAAGGGTGAGGTAGTGGAGTTGGAGGATCGGGCAAGCGATGCGCCGGGGGCTGACGAGCGGTTGCGGCGCCGCCAGGATGTGGCGCTGCTGCGGCGGGCGCTGGCGCTGCTGCCGATGGAAAAACGCGAGGTGCTGATCATGAGCCGGTATCAGAATTTGAAATACGAGGAAATTGCCGGCATTCTCGGCTGCGAAGTGGGGACCGTAAAGGCGCGTGTGTACCGGGCCGTGCGCGCGTTGAGCGAGATTTTCAACGAACTGGCGGGAGAGAAGGTGTCATGAATTGCGACGACGTGCGGGCCCGTCTGGCGGAATATTGGAGCGGTGAAATCGACGACACGGAATTCGTGGCGCATCTAGACGGCTGCGAGACGTGCCGCCGCGAAGCGGAATTGCTGGGCGAGATCTGGGCAAATTTAGGATTGCTGCCAGCCGAACAGCCGGGCCGCGAAATGCGAGCGCGCTTTTACGAAACGCTGGAAGCGTACCGGCAGGGCATGGCGGCGGGACGGTGGCGGTGGTGGCCAAAGCACCCTGCGCTGCAATTTGCCGCGTCGATGGCGCTGCTGATACTGGGCTTGGGGACGGGATACGCGGTGCGCGGACCCGGCGCGCGAGACACGGGTGAAGTGGACAGCATGCGGCAGCTCGTAGCGCTGAGCCTTCTGCGCCAGTCCTCGCCGGTGGAGCGGCTGAAGGGCGTCGATTGGAGCTACCGGGTGCCGCAGTCGGATACCGAGGTGCTGGCTGCGCTGCTCTACACCATAAATCATGACGAGAACGTGAACGTGCGGCTCGCGGCGGTGGACGCGCTGCACTATTTCGCGGACAGTCCGGTGGCGCGAAAGGGACTGCTGCAGGCGATTCCAAAACAGACCTCGCCGCTGGTCGAGATTGCACTGATCGACCTGACGGCGGACTTGCAGGATGCGCAATCGCGGCCGG
Source organism: Bryobacteraceae bacterium (assembly GCA_039924505.1). GTDB lineage: Bacteria > Acidobacteriota > Terriglobia > Bryobacterales > Bryobacteraceae > JBDTAT01. The sequence goes on along the minus strand of JBDTAT010000571.1, from coordinate 3,398 downwards.
CGCTGGAGTCGCTCGCTCAAAGCGCAGACACCAGCCCGGAAGTAAAACAACGCGTCCAATGGGCGCTGGAGAAACTGAAATGAAAACCTGGACCGTGGTGATTTTATTCGCGGCGGCCGTGGCTGCGCGCGGCGAGGTGGAGCAGAAGACCACCGAGCAGCACAGCTTTTCGGGCGCGAAGAAGTTGATTCTGGATGACGTGTTGGGCGCGATTGACGCGGTTGGATATAGCGGGCATGAGCTTCAGGTGGAAGTGTCGAAGACGGTGCGGGCGGAATCGGCCGAGCGCGCCGACGCCGCGAAGCGCGAGGTGAAGCTCGACGTGAATCAATCGGGCGAGGTGGTGCGGGTGTTCGTCGACGGGCTGCGAGATCGCGATCACGGTTGGCGGCGTGACGGCTATGAAGTGATCTATGACTTCAAGCTGAAAGTTCCGTTCGGGACATTTCTCGATTTGCGGACCGTGACCCACGGCGGAATCAACCTGGACCACACGGCGGGAGACTTCGACCTGCGGGATATAAACACGTTAATCGAATTGGTTGATGTGGCGGGGTCTGGCAATGTCCATACGATTAACGGCGGCCTGAAGGCGATCTTCGCGAGAAAGCCCGACCGCGCTTGTCAATTCAACTCGATTAACGGCGCCCTGGACGTGAGTTTCCCCGCGGATCTTTCCGCCGACGTGCGGATGAAGACGATCAACGGCGCGCTCTATACGGATTTTCCAGTAGCGGGGTTGCCGCTGGCGGTATCCGCGCCAGAGCGGCAGAACGGCAAGTTTCTCTACCGGAGCCGTCACGGGCAAGCGGTGCGCATTGGGAATGGCGGACCGGAGTTGACGTTCGAAACGATCAACGGAACCGTCTATATCCGGCGATTGGGGAAATAGGAGACTTCATGAAGACATATCTGTGGTCCAATGTTTTATTGCTGGCGGCCGCCGGGCTCTATGGCCAGCAGCCGGAGCGGGTGACGGTTCCCTTCAGCGACGCCTCGCATGCTCGCATGGTGCGGGTTCATCTGCTGAACGGCACCATCACGGTGAAGGGCTATGACGGCAAAGACGTAATTGTCGAAGCGACGGCGGGGGGCGCTCTCTTTGGGCCGCGTAGCCATGGGCAACGGCAGCCGGATAATATCGACGGCCTGCGCCGTATCGACAATCCGAACGCCGGGGTAGACATTCGGGAAGAGAACAACGTTATCACGATCGGCGGTCCGATGAGCCGGAACGGCAATCTGACAATCGAAGTGCCTTACGAGACATCGCTTCAATTGAAGAGCTTGAGCGGAGGCGGAATTACGGTAGAACACGTTTCGGGTGAGATCGATGCCAACGATTTGAATGGCTCCATAACGCTGACGGGCGTTTCGGGAAGCGTCGTCGCGCATTCCTTGAATGGACAAATCGCCGCCACCATCGACCGTCTGACGGCGGGAAAGGCGACCTCGTTCAGCACGCTGAACGGAAACATCGACGTGACGCTGCCGGCGGATGTGAAGGCCAATGTGAAAATGAAATCGGACAACGGAGACGTGTACAGCGACTTCGACATTAAGCTGAATGCAAGCAATGGCCAGCCGGTGGTGGAAGACGGGCGCGGCAAGGGCGGCAAGTACCGCGTGAAAATGGAGAGGACGATGGCGGGAACGATTAACGGCGGCGGCGGGGATTTGCAATTCACGACATTCAACGGGAACATCATGATCCGGAAAAAGAAGTAATGGAGTTGCGCGATACGATTGCCGCCATCTCCACTCCGCCGGGACGCGGCGGGCTGGGGATGGTGCGGCTCTCTGGATCGCATGCCCGGAAGATTGCGGCGCAAATGCTGCGCTTTCCGACCGCCGGTTCGTGGCGCACTTGGTCGGCGCGGCTGGCGGAACTTCCCGATGTCGACGGGTGCACGGTGGATCGCGTGGTGGTGACGTTTTTCGAAGCTCCGCGCTCCTATACCGCGGAAGACGTCGTGGAGATTTCCTGTCACGGTTCGCCGGTTGTGCTGCGGTTGTGCCTGCAACGGGCGTGCGCGGCCGGAGCGCGTCTGGCGGAGCCGGGCGAGTTTACCCTGCGGGCGTTCCTAAATGGGCGCATCGATTTGCCGCAGGCCGAAGCCGTGCGCGATTTGATCGATGCGACCACGATGTATCAGGCGCGCGTGGCTGCGCAGCAGGTGGATGGTTCGGTGTCGCGGCGAGTAGCTCCGATCAAGGAGCCGCTGGTGGAATTGATCGCGCTGCTCGAAGCCGGGATCGATTTCGCCGAAGACGACGTGAGCGTGGCATCGGGCGCCGAAATCCTAAAGCGGTTGCAGACGATCGCGGAGGGTGTGCGGAAATTAAAGGACAGCTTTGCGTATGGCAAACTGGTCCATTCCGGTTTCACTCTCGCTATCGTTGGGCGTCCGAACGTCGGCAAGAGCAGCCTGTTCAACCGCCTGCTGGAGCAGGATCGCGCAATTGTCACCGAAATTCCCGGCACCACACGCGATTCGGTATCCGAGGTTGCATCGCTCGACGGAATTCCGATCAAATTTGTCGATACCGCGGGCATTCGCGAGGGCCAGGACCGGGTGGAATCACTCGGGATCGAGCGTAGTTTCCAGGCGATGACCGACGCCGATCTGACGTTGGTGGTCGTGGATGTGGCGCAGCCCGTCGCGCCGGAGGACGAGGCTCTGATTGCGCGCGCAGCCGGCCAGGGCCGCCATCTCGTAGTGGGAAACAAGTGCGATCTGCCACGTCAAGCCGCATTGAACGAAACTGCGATTCTGGTGTCCGCGATGACGGACGAAGGAGTGAGCGAGTTGCGACGGCGGATTCTCGACGCCGTGACGCCAGAGGGCCGCTTCGAACAGGAATCCGGATTCATCACGAGCGTGCGCCATGAAGAACTGCTGCGCGAAACGCTGGAAGCCCTGGGCCACGCGTCGAATGCCGTGGAGGCGTTCATCCCGCACGAGATGCTGCTGCTCGATTTGTACGCCGCGCTGCGGCCGCTGGACGCGATCACCGGCGCCACGACGGCGGACGATATTCTGAACCGCATCTTCTCGACGTTCTGCATCGGGAAGTGAGCGCGGTAACAACTACAGGATCAGCTTCAGCGCCAATTGCAGGATGCGGGGCTGGTTCGATTGCGCGCTGACGACGCCGAATAGAGAATTGCCGAAACTGGCGTTTGGCGGAGCGAATTGCGGCGTGTTGGTGATGTTGAACGCCTCTACGCGAAACTGCAGCATGAGCTTTTCACGGATGGTGGTGTTTTTGTGGAGCGAAACGTCCACTTGCGAGACACCGTCGTCGCGCGTTCCGTTAAAAGTGCGCGGCGCGTTCCCGAAGGTGTAAGGTAACGGATTGCTGAACGCCGCGGTATTAAACCACTCGGCGGGAGT
>JBDTAT010000570.1:0-4438 GCA_039924505.1 Bryobacteraceae bacterium | reverse complement strand
CGGTACCGGTTCGCGCCGCTGAAATTAAAAATGTAGTGCGGATATTTTTCAAACAGCTCGAAGTTGTCGCGCATCGTCTTCGGGATGAATTCGCGAATCACCTGCGGATACTCCCAGCGCCATTGTGTATCCAGGTGCGCGTATCCCACCACGTAAAGCGTCGGCTGCTTGGCAAGATCCGGCGTAGCTTGGCGCGTGGACTGGCCCCCCGCCATCGCGAGCGCGGCCAAACCCGCGCACGCAAGAATAGGAAAACGGTGCATCGTTGTTGACATGGAATTTCCTCGATTGTGCAAATCAACCAGCCGTTCCCCACCGTATCGCAAGCCTGCCCTCGCGCGCCACTCCGTACCGGTCCGGTATCTATCCCGTCCGCCAACGGCGGAACAAACACGCTAGACTTGCGCTATCGATGCACACGCGGCGAATTGCCGGCTTTCTACTCGGAGCTTTGACGATAGGCTGTCTCATCGTCGATTTTGCGGCGGCGGAAAATCTTCGCGGAGTAGAGCGGATCATGCAGTCGCCAGCGCCCGAAGCCTCGAAGATGGTGCAGGCCCTCGGCTACACCCAGGCCCGTGCGCTTCTGCGCTACGCAGCCAATGAGGCAAACCGTTTCGATTTCGAAACCTGGGAATGGACTGAGATCGTGCTGGGAGCCGGATTGCTGCTGGTCACTCTCGCCGGCACACGCGGGAACAAGTTCGCAACGCTGGTGTGCGTGGCCATCCTCTGTGCGATTTGTTTCCAGCGGTTCTTCATCCGGCCGGAGATCGTGTGGCTCGGCCGCGCCTTCGATTTCGCGCCCCTCGATGGCGCCACCGCGCAGCGCAACCGTTACTGGACGATGCGCCAGGCCTACGATGCGATAGAGGTTCTGAAACTGCTGTTAAGCGCCTCACTCGCCGGCTACCTGTTTATTTTTCGAGCCAAGCTGCGTGGCAAACTCCAGCCACAGCTAACCTGTTTCTGATCGCCGTCGCAAGGTCTTCGCATATCGGGCGGGCAACCGCTTGCTTGAGTCTTTCGAGACCGGGTGCCCTATGGGCACGTGAGGGCGCGCCCATAGGCAGGGGCCTCGGAACCGAGACGCGACCGCGGGGAGCGGTTTCCAGCCGGGCCCAGCTTTTCAGTGGCTGACCAGCCGCCGCGCGCGCAGCGCTTCTTCAATCAACCCCAGCAGCTCCTCCCGGGATAGGTCGTAACGCTCATCGCCGGAGCTCCCCGCACGGAAGGGATCGCGCCTTGGCGGTTCTTTTGCCGCCGGCGCTCTTGAAATCAGATCCTCCGCCACGACCGGCGACCCGCTTGCCATCCGGCTGCGCGACGTTACTCCATATCGCGTGCGCGAATCGAACAGCTTCGCCACTTCCTGCCGTGGTAGCGGCTTCGGACCGCCCAGCATCTCCGCCACCAGCGTGATCCGCGCGACGTGCTCTACCGTGTCCATGCGGAAGAAAGCTTTATTCAGGTCTTCTCCGTATGCCACCGCGCCGTGATTCGCCATCAGAATCGCGTCGTGGCTCGGAATCAACGGCAGCATCCCGTCGGTCAGCGCGGGCGTACCCGGCAGGCCGTACCGCGCCAGAGGAATCGAGCCGAGCCCAATGACCACCTCCGGCAGCAGCGCCAGATTCAGCGCCTTGCCCGCGGCCGCGAAGCCGGTGGCCGTCGCCGGATGCGCATGCACCACCGCGCGCACGTCCGGCCGCAGCGCATAGATGGTGGTGTGCATCGCGATTTCCGTCGTGCATGCGCGTTCGCCTTCCAGCTTCACGCCGTCGGAATCGCAAATGATCAGGTCGTCGGGTTGCATCATCCCTTTGCATACCCCCGTCGGCGTGCAGAGGATGCGGCTGTCGCACAGCCGAATGCTGATGTTGCCGTCATTGGACGCCACCCAGCCCCGCTGCCACATCAGCCGTCCAACCTCGACAATGTCCTGCCGGTGTTCCTTCTCGCTCTTCGACATGCGAACCTCGAATTGTACCAAAGCGCAAGCCATCGTTCACGAGGCCATTCCCGGTCAAGAACCGGTTCAACGCCGCGCCGGCATCTTCCTCTTCCCGCGGCAGGCATCCGCGCACCCGCCGCGTTGCTTACGGGATACCTGCTGATCGATCGGCGGACGCACCGCCATGGACTCCGGCGCGACGTCGTCGTCCGCCTTTACCTGATGGCAGCCGCTGTCGGCCGGGGCCGCTTCACTTGCGTTGTTCTGGCGTGTAATTCACCTGACGTAGCGCGGGCGCCGTCCGCCCGTCCACGCATCGTACCTCTGCGCGAATCGCATCCGGTCCCCCGTCGCGGGATGCGTGTAAAGCCAGAACTGAAGCAGCGGATTCGGGTTCGGATCGGCCAGGTCGATCCGTCCCATAATCTGATCCACCTCGGCCGAAAGCCGCCCCGCATCGGGAACCAGCGTGTGCATTACTTCCAGTTCGTATATGTCGGCCTGCCGTTCCTGCCAGCGGCTGTAGCCATTCACCAGCGGATCGGCGAGAAACCAAAATAGTACCAGGACGCCTAACGCCAGTGGCAGCACCGCGATATCGTCCAAGCCGCGAAGACGCCAGCGCCCCCAGTTCTTCCGGATCAATACGCGCAGCAACCGGTCGGCCGCGAAAAATCCCCCGGCCACCAGCAGCCAACCCAGCGCAATGCTGGCCGCCACGTGATGGAGCGCATAATGCCCCAACTCGTGCGCAAACACGCTCTGAATCTCGGCCGGGGTTAGCGCCGCAATCGTGGTATCCCAAATCACAATGCGCCGCGTTGCGCCAAACCCAGTCATGTACGCGTTGACGCTGGTCGTTTTTTCCGCCGCGCGCATTTCAAAAATGCGATCCGGTGACACCGCATATCCCGCCCGCGCCGCCACCGCTTGCAGGTCCTTCACCAGCGCCGGATGCGTGACCGTCAGCGGCTGAAAGTGATAAAACAAGGGCTCAATCGCCAGCGGCGAGATCCATGTCATCGCCGCCGCCACCGGCAGCGAAATCAGCCACGCATAGAACCACCAGCGCTCTGGAAACCGCCGGATCAGCGCAAATAAAATCCACGCCGCCAGCGTCACCCCCAGCGCCTCCATCGCCAGTTCCTTCGTCCAATCGGCGAGCCACCCCGGCCACGCCTCTACCGATTGTCCGAATCGCACCGCCAGCCGGTGACGGTCGATATCGAGCGGCAACAGCACAAGCCGCAGCCCTATCACCACGGCCGGCGCCAGAATCGGCGTCTGCAGGAAGCGTCTGCGCGTCGCGCGTTCCGCCATATCGCGCAGCCCCGGCCCGATGCGCCAGCGCACCATCGTCACCAGCACCAGAAGTTCTCCCGCAACGGCGAGGAAGTACGCCCCGTCCATCGCACGGTTGAATGCAACCGCCTGCGCGTATGTTCCGGCGTCGAGTTGGTAGGTGAGTTCGGCGAACATCTGCGGCGATTGTACAATAGCCAGTAGTGGAAAAACGCAGGATGTGCCCGCAATGCCGGGCCTTTATTTCGACAGACGATCGCGTCTGTCCGTATTGCGAAAGCGAAGTCGGGCCGCGCCGCATCAATCGTCCATCGCCCGGAGACGTCTTCGGCGGCTTCATTCCCCATGCGCACTTTGTCACGGTGATGATCCTGCTCGTCAACACCGCCCTCTATATCGTGATGACGCTGGTCAGCATGCAATCGCGCGAAGGTGGCTCCATCATGAGCCTCGACATTCGCACGCTGGTCGAGTTCGGAGCCAAGGCGCCCCAGGAGATTTTTCTCGGCGGTCAATGGTGGCGGCTCGTCATGGCCGGCTTTCTCCACGGCGGCATGTGGCATATCCTTTTTAATTCCGTTGCCCTCTTCGACATCGGCGCGGCAGCCGAGGAAGCCTACGGAGCCAGCCGCTTCGTCACAATTTATATCGCCACCACCATTACCGGATTTCTCGTCAGCTTATTTTTTTCACCCGCCATCTCTATCGGTTCTTCCGCGCCCATCTTCGGATTGATTGGAGCCATGATCGCCCTCGGCACCCGCTACCGCACCGCGATGGGATCGATGATTCGCTCCCTCTACATGAAGTGGGCGATTTTTGGATTGGTATTTGCGTTCCTCATGCCCGGCGTCGATAATTACGCGCACATCGGCGGCATCGCCGGCGGGTTTGTGATTGGTTACGCAGCCGGCGTCCCCGGCTTGCTCGATACCGCCATCGAAAAATTCTGGCGCGCGGCCTGCTGGGTCTCACTAGGCGTCACAGCCTACGCGTTCATAATGATGATCGTGGGTATCTTCGCGCAATCCCGCTAAAGGCGATGAGGCCAAAGGGGAAACCGGGGTAAGCCTCCGCCGGCCCGTACGCGCGACCAACCGGCTACGCGATAATCTCTTTCACCACTTCTCCCCCAACATCCGTCAGCCGGAAATCCCGCCCGCTGTACCGGTACGTCAGTTT
>JBDTAT010000569.1:0-3962 GCA_039924505.1 Bryobacteraceae bacterium | reverse complement strand
ATCTCCTCAACGCCCGCGTGACCGGCTTTCCAGATGGGCATTTGCGCGCGCAGGTAGTTTTGGATCTGATCGGCCATGTCCTGGAAAAAGGTGCTGGTGGTCCGGCCGCAACCGGGGCAGGCCGTGACCTGCGGCGTGAAGCGGCGCAATTCGAGCGACTGCAGAATCTGCTGCGAAACGACCACCTCCTCGGTGCGATCGCCGTTCGGCAAGGGCGTCAGCGATGCGCGGATGGTGTCGCCGATGCCTTCCTGCAGTAGCACGGCGAGCGCGGCGGTGGTGGAAACGATTCCCTTGGCGCCGAGGCCCGCTTCGGTGAGGCCGAGGTGGAGAGCGTAGTCGCACTCGGCCGCCATTTTGCGATAGACCTGGATGAGATCCTGGACGCCGCTCACTTTCGCGCTAAGAATAATTTTGTCGCGCGAAAGACCGTGGCGCTCGGCCGCGCGGCCCGACTCGACGGCGCTGGCGACCATGGCCTTCATGGTGACTTCCTTGGCGTCGAGCGGTTCCGGCAGCAGCGAGTTTTCATCCATCATGCGCGTCAATAACACCTGGTCGAGCGAACCCCAGTTGACGCCGATGCGCACCGGCCGGTTGTATTCGATGGCCGCCTCGATCATGATGCGGAAATTGTCGTCGTGTTTTTTTCCGATGTTGACGTTGCCGGGATTGATACGGTATTTCGCGAGGGCGCGGGCGCAATCGGGATATTTCTTGAGAAGGAGATGACCGTTATAGTGGAAATCGCCGATGACCGGAACGCGGCAGCCGAACTTGTCGAGAGTCTCGACGATCCGGGGGACGGCCTGCGCGGCCGCATCGTTGTTGACGGTGACGCGCACCAACTCCGAGCCGGCGTTGGCGAGCGCCATTACCTGATTGACGGTGGATGCGGCATCCGCGGTGTCGGTGTTGGTCATCGACTGCACGACAATTGGGTGCCCGCCCCCGACCATCACGCCGCCGACGTCAACCGCCACCGAGCGGCGGCGCCTGGGTTCCCACATATTCGCTCTTCCCTCCGGTAGCTTTTATTGTAACAACTTGGGGCCGGCGGGGACCGGCGAGCGGCGCCCGGACGGTATCCACGCGCGCAATGCGCCGGGTCTTCGACCGCGAGATCGGGCGTTTACCGGGCAACCGCTCCCTGACGGTCGCGGCTCGGAATGGGGTTGGCGGCCCGGAAATTTCTCTTGACAGTGTTATAGACAACTAGTACACTAGATAACGTGGACAGTATGTTCCGGTTCCGGTTGGATTTGAAGAGCGGCGTTCCGGTTTACCGGCAGCTTATCGACCAGGTGCAGGGGGGGATCGCATCCGGGACTCTGGCGACCGGCGATCAGCTTCCCACGGTCCGGCAAGCGGCGGTGGATCTGGCCATCAACCTGAATACCGTTCTGCGGGCGTACCGGGAGCTGGAAATTCGCGGCGTGCTGGAGACGCAGCAAGGCACGGGAACGTTTATCTCGCGGCGGAAAATAAAGCAGGACACCGCGGAGCGGGAGCGGAAGCTGGGGCAGTTGGCAGGCGAGTTCGTCGCGCGCGCCGGGGCGCAAGGCTTTTCGGTGCGGGAACTCATCGCACACTTGCAGGAGCAATTGTCCGAATTGGAACCGGGGAAGAGGTAATCGATGTCTTTGAACATAGTTTCCCGCGATGCGGCGCCGCGCGCCACAAACATCAGTGGAGTCGGCGTAGCTGCGCTGGCGGGGTGCGTAGTGGCGGGGGGAATCGCATCGGCGCTGCTGCAACACGCGGCGCCGCTGGCTTGTGGAGTCCTGATCGGCGTCTATTTGATGCTCTCGGTGAAGGTGGTCCGGCAATGGCAGAAGGTGGTGCTGCTGCGGCTCGGCCGCTATCGCGGACTGCGGGGCCCGGGCATATTCACGATCATTCCGGTTATCGATACGTTGAGCGCGTATATCGACCAGCGCGTGCGGGTGACCAGCGTCTCGGCGGAATCGACGCTGACGCGCGACACGGTTCCGGTGTTCGTGGACGCGATTGTATTTTGGGTGGTCTGGAACGCCGAGAAATCGATTTTGGAAGTGGAAGACTTCGTCGAAGCGATTACGCTGAGCGCGCAGACCGGGCTGCGCGAATCGATAGGACGTCACGATCTGGCGCAGATGTTGACGGAACGGGAGACGCTGGGGCGGGAATTGCAACGAATTCTGGACGAGAAGACGAACCCCTGGGGCATTACGGTTCAATCGGTCGAGATACGCGACGTGAAGATTCCGCAGGTGCTCGAAGACGCAATGTCGCGCCAGGCGCAGGCGGAGCGCGAACGGCAGGCGCGCATCATCCTGGGCGATGCCGAGGCGCAGGTTTCCGTCAAGTTTGCCGAAGCGGCGAAGGTGTACGCAGACAACCCGGTGGCTTTACACTTGCGCGCGATGAACATGTTGTACGACGCGATGAAGGAGAAAGGCGCGATGGTCGTGGTTCCTTCCTCGGCGGTGGAAACCATGGGGCTGGGCGGGATGCTGGCTACGTCGACGCTGGCGAAGAACCCGCGGTAGAGGCGCGATGGAAACGCTTTGGCAGGATGTCCGCTATGCGCTGCGGACGATGAGGCGGAGTCCGGGATTTACGGCGGCCGCCGTTTTGTCACTGGCACTGGGGATTGGCGCAAATACCGCGATCTTCAGTCTGATCGATGCGGTGATGCTGCGGCTGCTGCCGGTGCGGGATCCGAAGCAGCTTGTGGAACTGTTGGAGAAGTATCCAGGTGAACCGCGGGGAAGCTATTTCTCGCTGGCGAGCTACGAATATTACCGGGATCACAACCATGTGTTCGCGGGATTGATTGGCGAATATGCATCCAGCTTCGATGTGCGCGGCGAGGGACTGGAACCGGAGACCGCGATTGGCGAATATGTGACTGGCAACTTTTTCCCGGTGCTCGGTGTGAAGCCCGCGATCGGACGGCTGATCGATCCGGACGACGACCGAAGGGTCTCGGCTGGTTCCGCCGTTGCAGTGGTGAGCTGGTCCTACTGGAAGAACAGATACAACCTGGATCCGGCGATTCTGGGCAGACGAATCCTGGTGGATAATGTTCCGATGACGGTGGCCGGGGTGACATCCCGTGAGTTCTCCGGATTGCAGGTGGGAGTGAGGCCAGACCTGTGGGCGCCATTGGCGGACGAGGCGGCGATCCATCATCCGAGCCGCGTCGGCGGGGGTGGATTACGGTTGATGGGGCGTTTGAAGCGCGGCGTGTCCATTGAACAGGCGCGCGCGGAAATGAGGGTGCTGTTCCCGTTTACCATCGAAGAAAGGTCCAGGACGAGCAAAGACCCGCTGATACGGAAATTGCAGTTTGAAATGGAGCCGGCGGGCGCCGGGTTCTCGCTGGCGCGCGACCGGTTCGCGAAGCTGCTGCTGGTGCTGATGGCCGTGGTAGTGCTGCTGTTGCTTATCGCATGCACGAACGTGGCAACCATGCTGCTGGCGCGCGCGGCGGGACGCCAACGCGAAATGGCATTGCGCGCGGCGCTGGGCGCGGGACGGTTCCGCCTGGTGCGGCAGGTGCTGACCGAATCGGTGCTGCTCTCGGTGGCGGGAAGCGCGGCCGGCGTCTACCTGGCGTATTCCGGCGCTACCGCGCTGGCGAGGGTTCTGGCGTCCGGCCGGCAGATTCCACCGCGCATCGAAATTCAGGTGCAGCCCGATTTGCATGTGTTACTTTTCAGCGCCGGGGCCGCATTGGCGACCGGAGTACTGTTCGGAATGGCGCCGGCGTGGAACGCATTTGCCGTCGCTCCGGCGTCGTCGTTGCGGGAAATCGGGAGGGGCGGCGGGACACGATTCCGGCGGATTTTTGGACGGAGCCTGATGGTGGCGCAGGTGGCGCTGTCGGTGGTGTTGTTGAGCGTCGCCGGCCTGCTGGTCCGCCACTTATCCGATCTTGAGCACGTGGATCTTGGTTTCCGCCGGGATCACCTTCT
>JBDTAT010000568.1:0-4718 GCA_039924505.1 Bryobacteraceae bacterium | reverse complement strand
GGGGCATCCGAGCGGAGTGGTGGTGATGGAGAACCGCGCTCGCCCCGACACCATTGGCAAGATCGAGGAGATGGAAGCGCGCTACGATTTGCTTCCGATGAAGCCGTACACGTACCACGTGAATCAGCCGGAGTCCGCGGCGGGCGAGACGGGCGGAAAGAAGGTATCGATGGATCGGTACGAAGCCACGCTCGCGCTCTATGAGGCGCAGAATGCCGTACAGTTTGCGCGGGCGGAAGACACTGCGAAGTTCGCGCCGGATACCATGCAGAAAGCTGAGCGGCTTTACCAACAGGCGCAGACTTATTTTTCGCAGAAAGCCGATTCGAAGCTGACTGTATCGACAGCGCGGGAAGCGGCGCAAACCGCGGAAGATGCGCGGCTGCTGACTCGCAAACGGAACCCAAACGCGCCCGCCGAGGCCAGTCTGACGCAGGGAGTGCAGTAGATCGCGAGTCGTCGCGCGACCGCTCCGAAAGCCCATTCCGAGCCGCGACTGCCTCGAACTTCCACGAATCATAACCGAGCCGTGACCGTAAGGGAGCGGTTACCGATGGCTTTTTAATGCCCGTGTTTAGTTCCGGCTACGCCGCGTCAGGGAGCGGTTTCGTTCCCGGCCAACCGCTTACTCACGTGCGCGGCTCGGTAAAACGGTTCCGACGCTTACCCCCCGCGAAGGCTATCGCGCTACTGTCATGCCGCCGCGCGAACGCCGGAAACGTGCTTCGTCGGGCCGGTTCTGCCGGCTCTTTCCCTGGGCGTCGGCGGACGGAGCGATGAACTTTCCCGGAGCCGGGGGGCCGGCCATGCCGCGTCCGAAAACGCTCCGCGCGCTCTTCGAGCCGGCGGAGAACGCCTGGCTCCCCGAATTGGAGAACGCGATCAACGCGAAGAATGCGTCGGTATTTCCGCCGCCAGCTTGCGTTTGTGCGGCGCCTTGTGTCACCGGAAAGTCACCGGAAGACGTGACGCCGGTGACATAGACATCGGCGTTTGGATCGAGCGCGATCCCGAGGCCCGTGTCGTCGCCGCTGCCTCCCAGAAACGTCGAGTACAGCAGATTTGTTCCCGTCGGATCCAGCACCGAAACCATGGCGTCGAACCCGGCGGTTCGATTGAATTGCACGGCGTCCTGCGTCACCGGATACTGGTCCGAATTGGAATCGCCCGTAATATAAACGTTGTCGTAGCCGTCGAGCGCGATGCTTTCGCCGTCATCGGTCCCATGACTGCCGATGTACGTCGCGAACATCAGGCCTTGCCCGTTTACCGAGTAGGCCAGCACAAATGCGTCCGTCTTTCCACCGGCGTACTGCGGCTGGAAGGAGTTGTTCGTCGTGGGAAAATCGCCCGAGAACGTGGTGCCCGTTACATACGCGTTTCCATTCGGGTCCACCGCGATTGCATTGCCGATGTCATCGTTGCTTCCGCCCGCGAATGTTGAATACACGAGGCCAGTGCCGTCCGGCGTAATCTCCGTAACAAATGCGTCCAGTCCGCCCTGGCGGCCGGTCTGAAAGGACGGGCTCACCTGCGGGAAATCGTCAGAGCCGGTCTGCCCGGTGATGAACGAGTCGCCATATTGATCCACCGCGATCCCAAAGGCCTGGTCGTCGGCCCCTCCGCCCACCAGCGTCGAAAAAATCGGGTTGCCCAGGTAATCGAATTTGGTGACGAAGCAATCCAGGCCACCGTAATTTTGCGCCTGAAACACCCCCTGGCTAACCGGGAAATCGACCGAGGATTCCGTGCCGGCCAGATACACGCTGCCCTGCGCATCGAGAGCAACCGCAAAGCCGCGATCGTCTCCGCTGCCGCCCAGGTACGTTGAAAAAATCAACGTGGAACCGGTGGCGTCCAGCCGTAGGATAAACGCGTTGTCGAGTCCGAAATTGTGGCGTTGATAGGCATAGGCGACCGGAAAGTCCAGCGAGCGCGTCCTGCCACCCACATACGCCGAGCCGCTGATGTCCACTGCAATCCCATCGCCGATGTCGTTACCCGACCCGCCGATGTCGGCGCTATAAACGAAGCCCGACCCATCCTGCGAAATCTTGCGGATCAGAACGTCGGCGTCTCCATTAGGCGTCGAATACGTGACGCCGGTCAAATACAAATTGCCGTTTCCATCGGCGGCTACCGCGTGCCCTTCGTCCGTCCCCGAGCCGCCGAGAAAGCTCGAGTAGTACAACACCGGATCGATGACCAGCGTCTTGGTCCGGTCATACGAGCCTACTTCGAACGATACCGTCCGACCCGCGTGTACAACAAAATGGCCGTCGATAACACGGCGGGAATCGCCTGCCGTTTGGTAGATCGCGGGCTTCCGCTCGACGATTTCGCCGGCCGCCGTCGCGATCGCGAGATTTCCGCCGGCATCCGTTCGGAGCGAGCGCACACCGCCAAAGCGCATGCGGATCGCGCGCGGGTCGGCGCCCGGAGATACGACGAAATCATACTCCAACCGCGACTGGTTCCCGTGGTAAAGGAGGTCGATTCCCGGGTACACCCCCGCGGCCCGGACCTGTGCGAAGTTCGGAACCCCCGTAACCCACTTCGAGGAATCCATCCCGCGAAAATAGCTGGAGTGGCCGGGCAGTTTGCCGCTTGTGTCGAGATGCGGGGTCTTGGCCCCACCGGTCAGCCGCATGGTAATCTCCGCCGCCTGGTCTCCGTGACGCAACAGAATTCGCGGCCCGGAGGCTTCCAGGCTCAGTAGATATCCAGTCCCGCGCGCCTGATAGAGCACCGCGGAATCCGCCTGCCCCCGGTTCGGCTCGAAGCCGAGCGGAAGCTTCCCGAAATTCGGAACAGCAGCCGCCTGGCTGAACGTCAACCCGAAAAATCCGAAGCCGATGATGAACAAAGTGAAAATTCGCATGGTGAGTCCTGGGAGTATGATCTGAATTTGGCCGCCTGTGTTACAAAGTTTTCGTGCCGGCGCTCGCGAGGGCTTTATTTAGGCCAACATCTCGTGCCGGCCAAATTCCGGACAAGATGAGCCGTCCGCATGACCGAGAGCAGACCGCCGAAGGCCGGATCAACTTCTTTGCACCGACAACATCCGAATGCCCTCGGCTGTAATCACGCTGACGTGCCTGCTCCAGGGCTTCCGCGCTTCGACGAATGCGCGAATGAGCGGCTGAAGACGGTCGGGAGTTGCCGGATGAGCGCGGAACAGTACGGCGCCGGAATGTTTAAGCGGAACCCGTCGCTTCATAGCTATGTGCCAGAAATCCTTGTCGAGGGCCGGTACAATCCGAGCCTCCGATTCAGCGCGTTCAAGCAGATCGACGTTTTTCCACTTAGGGCACTCCGTTCGCGCCCAGAGCACATTATGGCCGCCGGCGCGCAATGCCTCGACAACTGGCATCGGAAAGTTCTCGTCCGCGAGAAGCTTCATCTAAGCGGGAATCGGGTAGGCTCTGTACTCATGCGCGAGATAGCTTGCGTATGACAGGCAGGCGAGAACGTCTTCACGCGTTAATCCCGGATAGTTCGCCAAGAGTTCCTTCTCGGATTGACCTGCCCCATGAAGCTCGAGAATGAGTTCCACGGACAAACGTGTTCCGCGGATCACAGGTTTTCCAGACAGGATCTCCGGATCGATGACGATACGCTCTAGCGACTGCATGATTTTCATGATACTGCGGCCAGCCGCCGCGGGGAATCTCACGCTTTCGGCACGTCCGAGCTACGCGTCACGCGCGAAAATCATCTAAATTGCGTTTCCTCTCAGTCGTTTACAAAACCCCCCGTTCGGAATAGGCGCTTCGTCTGCTATGTTCATACCGGGAAAGAAATTCGACCGGCCGGTCAACCTTTCCGTTTAGTTGGTGTTTCCGAGCTTTTCCAGGTAGTAGGGCCTGGGGAAGCGAGGAACAGGCATCGATGCCTTCAAAAGGAGTAAGTAAACCGGTAAAGCGGTAAAGCGAGTAGCGAACATTCCGGCAACGGATCGTTTCTTGGGCGGGATGGTCCGCGAATCCGGAATCAAGTGAAAGCTGAATCGCCCCGGTGAACCAATCTCCACACCCTGTCACGGCGGCTCGCCTAAAAAGCGGGTCGCCGGGCAGATTTATTGAGGCACATGTGTGCCTCGAAATTCTACGGAACCAGATGCAGGATCATGCCGGTGTTGGTGGCCGCCCAGATGTGTTTCGCGTCCACTGGCGCCAGGATCACGCGCGTCGCCACGGCGCGGTAATCGACTTCCATTTCATGCCACTGCTTCAGGTCGGTTGACTCGAGCATTTTTACTTTTCCTGGAATGGGCAGTTGCGGGTCCCGGCCCGGCGGTTCAATGGCGCCAAGGAATGCGTGTTTACCGGGGAATAGTGCAACATCGGTCACCAGCCGGTCTTTGGCGCGGAAACTTTCGGTGCTCTTGCCGGTGGTTAAATCGATGGCGTAAACTTCGGATGGCCACTCGAACGCGTATTCGAAATTGAATAGACTGAGGCCCCACCCGTCGCGAGCCAGCCGCAACTGCGTCACCCGGCCGAGCAGCGGCGCAGTCGTCGGCGTCCACGTCGCGCCTCGGTCGCGGGTTTCGAGCACGATGGAAAGCGTCGGCCATTCGCGCCGGCGTTGCGCATGGGCCGGGTCGATCCAGTTCGGCGCCGCGAAATCGTGACGCGGCGGATAGGAGCCCCCGGCGATCAACCCGGTTTTCGCGCTGAGAAAATCAATCGTATTGTAGGACGTGTACTCGGGAT
>JBDTAT010000567.1:0-5236 GCA_039924505.1 Bryobacteraceae bacterium | reverse complement strand
CTTGATTGTCGTCACCGCACTTCCGACTTCCTCGACGATGCCGCAGTATTCATGGCCCATCGGGGTGGGCCCGTTGATCGGGTTTAGGCCACGATAGGGCCACAAGTCAGAACCGCATACGCAGGTTGCGGATGTCCTGAGTATTGCATCTGTCGGCTCAACGATTTTCGGCGTGCTTCGTTCCTCGAAACGCACGTCGCGGGGTCCGTAAAGAACTGCGCCTTTCATGGTTTATATCTTGCCTTTCGTACGCTTCCGTTTGCACCGCTTCACATTCCGTATCCTGGCTTCTTGTAGAGCTGGTCCCACTTCTCCCGAATGTCCGGCGTGTAGATCCACGAGGCGTTTCACCTGGTTGCGTTGCGTGACATCTGTCTGCGTGACGGTCACCCCATCGGACGATAACTCCTTGGCTAGCGCTTGAAGCCGGTCGAGACGCCTTGCCCCCAAGACAAGCTTGCCGCCGAGGCGGAAAAGTTTCCGCGCGGCGGCCACTCCCAGACCGCTGCTCGCGCCAGTGATAACGATGACTTTGTCCTTGATGTTCTCTGTCATAAAGTTCCGTTCCGCTTCACGTTTTCCGTAGGCGCTTTCACGACGGGACTGTAACTCGGCCGTTTTCCCTTAGCGCATGGTGAAACCGCCGTCCACCGAGATGGACTGGCCGGTGACATAACTCGCCGCGTTGCTACAAAGCCAGAGAACGGCATCCGCGATCTCTTCAGGGCGGCCAACCCGGCCCATCGGCACGGCCTTTTCCATTCCCTTGAGGGCTTCACCTTGACCAGAGGCGACCATCTGATCGGCCATCGGTGTCCAGATAAGGCCCGGACATATCGCATTGATACGGATTCCCTGTTTGGCATATTCAAGAGCGGCGCTCTTCGTAAACCCAAGCACCCCATGCTTGGCAGCATGGTAAATGCCGCGCTCGGCGCCGCCCACCAGCCCTCCGAGAGACGAACAATTGACGATGGCACCAGTTCCTAGCTTTTTCATCTCTTGCAGCTCGAATTTCATGCAACTCCATACGCCGCGGAGATTGATCCCCATTACACGGTCATAATCTTCGCGGGTTGTATCAGCCGTTTCAGCGAGGACATTCTGCACGCCGGCATTGTTATATGCCACATCAAGACGCCCGAAGGCCTCGACGGTTCGTTTCACCATCGCCGCCACCTGCGCGTCGTCTGACACGTCACAGCGGATGGCAATAGCCTTGGCGCCTTTGCCGTCAATCTCCTTCGCAGCCAATTGAGCGGCTTCCTCATTCCAGTCGGCCAGTGCCACGGAGGCACCCGCTTTGGCAAAGGCTTTGGCTGTCGCGAGGCCCAGTCCAGACCCGGCACCCGTGACGAGAGCCACTTTGTTTTCAAAAGATATATTCATAGGAATTCCTTATTTTTTTAAGGCCTTGCAGCACGGTTTCTTATTGACTTTATCTTGGGCGATCTCTTCCGCGTTAGGTGTTTTCGGTTCGCTACTTGGCGCGCTTCTCGAAGACCTCTTTGGCCACGGGCAGCGCCGAAAAAACGTTCGGCCAGCCCGCGTAGAAAGCTAGGTGCGTGAGCACTTCAGAGGCTTGGCGCTGCGTCAGGCCGTTATCCATCGCCCTGTTGAGGTGATAGGGGATTTGCGCTACCTGACCGGAAGCAATGAGCGCGCTGACCGTCACTAGACTGCGGTCCCGGGGCGCGAGCGCCGGACGCAACCAAAGATCACGGAACAATATTTCGGTGGTGTACTGTACAACGCCCGGCGCGACGGCACCGAAGTTCTGTTCAACGCTGGTGGCCCGCTGCTTTTCAGCGGCCTCATTGAGAGGGAGGAGTTCCCCCGATGCAGCCGGGAGCTGGTCGGCTCCGATGTGGCGCTGATGGAACACTTCTTTGGTGACGACTACCGCTGACATTGCGTTCGCCCAGCCGGAGTAGAAGGCGAGATGCGTGAGGATCTCCGAGATTTCGGCGGGCTTGACGCCGTTGTCGAGGGCCAGATTGACGTAATAGGTCATTTGCAAGGGCTGATTCCGCGCGATCAAGGCCACCAGCGTCACGATGCTGCGGTCGCGCGGCGACAGATCGGGCCGCCTCCAGAGATCACCGAAAAGACGGCTCCGCGAGTATTGTTCAAGGGCAGGTGAAACCGCTTGAATGTCCTCGGGCGTCGGTGTCGTTTGAATTCGATTGGACATTTGAATACCTTCTGTTTGTTGGGCTTCGGCATAAGCCGAAGCCATCGAAATGAATAGAATCGAAAAGGACAATATCAATATCGATGCAAAGCGATTTATCACTTAAACCTCCGTGGCAACCTGACGTGAGCTTCCTTTACAAGGAGCCTTTCACCAATCCTCTGTATTGCTCATCGCTGACCTTTTCCAACCAATCAACGGCTTTGCCATCGAGAGCTTCCTGAACCGCAATATGTGTCATCGCGGCCGTGGGTGACGCGCCATGCCAGTGCTTGACGTGCGGCGGTATGCGCACGACATCGCCTGCCCGTATCTCCCGGATGGGACCTCCCCAGGCCTGAACCCTCCCCATCCCGGCAGTCACAATCAGAATCTGACAAAACGGATGGGTGTGCCAGGCAGAGCGTGCTCCGGACTCGAACGTGACGACGCCACCTGATACGCTGAACGGCTCTTTCGCAGGGAACAGTTGGTCAACCTGTACGGAGCCCGTGAAGTATTGCCCGGGTCCTTTTGTGGCGGCATGGGCTTCCTTTCGGATGATCTCGATTGTCTGCGCGCCATCTGCAGATTGAGTCGACGGAGAGCTCGCGTTCGTTTGCGCGGGTGCGAGGAGGTTAGCCTGCTCCGCGGACTGCTCTGTGTAGCACCGCAAACCACTAGTGCGCCAAGGAATACCAAGAATCTTGTCTTCATCTAGTCGCCTCATACCGCCGTTTAACGGCTCACCAGCTTCTGGTCGGATTCCGAATAACGCGCGCCTTCGATCTTGAGGCGGGCGGAAGCACTCTCGACTGCCGAGAGATCGTCCGTGCTCAGCGCAACGCCGATTGCGCCGAGGTTTTCCTCAAGGCGATTGAGCTTCGTTGTTCCCGGTATAGGCACGATCCAGGGTTTCTGTGCCAGCAGCCAGGCCAGCGCGATCTGCGCCGGCGTTGCGCCCTTCTCACGCCCGATCTCTTCGAGCAGGCGGACCACCGGCTGGTTCGCCTTGCGGGCCTCCGGCGTGAAGCGCGGTAGGGTAGTGCGATTATCGTTGTCGCCGAAGACTGTTGTCTCGTCGATCTTGCCGGTCAGGAACCCCCTGCCCAAGGGACTGAAGGAGACAAAGCCTATCCCCAACTCCGCGCAGGTCGGCAACACTTCAGTTTCCGGGTGACGCCACCAAAGAGAGTATTCGCTCTGGAGCGCCGCGACGGGTTGTACAGCATGCGCGCGTCGGATGGTTGAGGCGCCAGCCTCGCTCAATCCGAAATGCTTGACCTTACCCTCGGCGATCAGGTCTTTCACGGTGCCTGCCACATCTTCAATGGGTATGCCGGGATCGACCCGGTGCTGGTAGAAGAGTTCGATAGTCTCGACCCGCAACCGTTTCAGCGAGGCCTCCGCCACTTGACGGATGCGTTCAGGGCGGCTGTTGAGACCACCAGAGCCGTTGGGACCGAGGTCGAAGCCGAACTTGGTGGCAATAGCGACCTCTTTGGCGAACGGCGCCAAAGCCTCCCCGACCAGTTCTTCGTTCGTGAAGGGTCCGTAGACCTCGGCTGTATCGAAGAAAGTGATCCCGCGTCCCACCGCTGCTCGGAGGAGGGCGATCATCTCGTCCCTATCCGGGGCTGGGCCGCGATGATAGTTCATGCCCATGCAGCCGAGGCCGATGGCTGAAACCTCCAGATTGCTTTTGCCGAGCTTTTTCTTTTGCATAACGGCTCCTTCGCGAAGTGGCATCAGACAACGAATCGCTTGTCGTGTAATTCCAAGATACTGCCGAAGAGCACTTTTGGGTAGTATGTATTAAAGACAAAGGCTTATGAGTGGAATTCACAAATGATACAGAGCGATCTCAACATCCTCGCCGGCTTCCTGGCCATAGCAGAGGAACGTAGTTTTACTAAGGCGGCCAAACGCCTGGGCGTTTCTCCCTCCGCCATGAGCCATGCGATCCGGGGACTGGAGGAAACCCTGGGAGTACGGCTGCTCTCACGAACGACGCGCAGCGTCGCGCCAACCGAAGCTGGGGAACAACTTCTCGCGCGCTTGCGCCCCGCTCTTACCGACGTGCAGGATGCCCTCGATCAGCTCTCCTGTCTGCGGGACAAACCCGCAGGCCGTGTGCGACTGCTCGTCCCGCGCCTCGCCGGAACCATGGTAGTCGGGCCGAAACTTGCGCAGTTTACGCGCGACTATCCCGAGGTCATTCTCGAAGTCATAGCTGACGACAGCCGGATGGATATTGTTGCCAATGGCTTCGATGCAGGCGTTCATTTCGGGGAATACATTCAGAAAGACATGATTGCGGTCCGGGTGTCCAAAGACCATCGGGCCGCAATCGTGGGCGCGCCGTCGTATTTCAAGTCGCATCCGAAGCCGAAAAGGCCGCACGACCTGCTTACCCACAAATGCATCAATTTCCGGCATGGTGCCACCGGCCTCTACCGGTGGGAGTTTGAGAAGGGCAGGAAATCCTTGTCCGTTGCCGTGAACGGACCCCTCATTGTTGACGATGTGGAGAATCTGGTTCGCGCTGCGCTTGACGGCGTCGGTCTTGCCTTCATCTCAGATGAACGGGTAGAACAGCAACTTGCCAGCGGCGAGCTCATCCGCGTGTTGGAGGATTGGTGTCAGCCGTTCCCCGGATTCTTCCTCTATTACCCGAGTCGGCGCCAGCAACCCGCCGCGCTCTCTGCTTTGATCAATACACTCCGGTTGTAGCCTCATCGCTCTCACGTTCCGTATTCCTTGAGAGTCGCAGCCGATGCTTGCCATGGATTCGATTGTGAGATCCATGTTCTGAGGCTAAATCAGCTTTCTTTCAGTGAGTTACAGGCGAGCGGACTTGGTACAAAAACCGTACACGGACACGAAAAGATCTTTCTAAATTATTGATCCTAAATGATTGGCTCCCCGGCATGGGCTCGAACCACGATAAGGAGACGTCGTGATAGATCAGTAACTTGCTGATTCTGCGAACGTCGAGGTGCTCGGAAGATGAGGATCGATTTCCAATTATTTGCGCTCTTGAGTCATCCGCTCGCGGAGAAT
>JBDTAT010000566.1:0-4757 GCA_039924505.1 Bryobacteraceae bacterium | reverse complement strand
GGGTGCTCCGGCCGTAGTTCGCGCTGCCGGGCGCGCGCGGCGGGAACCGTGGAAAGGGCTTTCGGCCCCATGGCCAATGTGCCTGGCGGCTGACGCGGGCCTGGGACTGGCGCTATCCTGGCTGCTGTGGCTTCCGGCGCGGCCGGGGGGAGCAAACGACGGCCATGAAACCGATCCTGCATGCCGGTGATCTTTGAGGAATTCGCGCAATGCGGATGGCGGCGCGAAGGAGTTGCTTCGGCCTTTTGCGCTGTTCCACGATTTGCGTTACGGCGCACGGGAGCTGCGGAAACATCCGGGCTTCGCGCTGGTCGCCGTGTTCTCGCTGGCGCTGGGGATCGGGGCGGCGACGGCGATTTTCAGTGCGGTATACGCCGTGCTGATCGACCCGTTCCCCTACGCCGATGTCGATTCGCTGATGAGCGTAAAGGTGGTCGATCCGCGGCATAGCGGCTACCGCATCTACTACAACACGGACGAATTTGTTGAAATCGCCGCGCGCAGCCGTATTTTCGACGGCGTGATCGCCTCCACCATCACCGACGTCGCGATGACGGGCGCGGGCGAACCGGAGCGGCTCCGCGAAAATTACGGCGCGTTCAACACGTTTCAAGTAATGGGCGTGCCACCGCTCATCGGGCGAACGCCAAATGCCGGCGACGCGGGCCCCGGCGCAACTCCCGTGGCGGTTCTCAGTTACAAGTTCTGGCAGCGGCGTTTCGGCGGAGACCCAAATGTGCTGGGGCAAACACTGACGCTGAACGGCGTCACGCGGACCGTGATCGGCGTAATGCCGCGGCGATTTCTGTGGCGCGGAGCGGACGTGTGGCTGCCGGTGAACTTTCGCCGCGGTGAGGCGATTGAGGGCGTACGCTTCGTTCACCTGCTGGGCCGTTTGAAGCGCGGCGTCACGGCCGCGCAAGCCAACGCGGATCTAATGCCGATTCTCCAGGATCTGGCGCACCAATTCCCGGGCCGCTATCCCGAACACTTCTCCACCGGGCTGCTCTCCTTCAAACAAGCCTTCAGTAGCGATTTGGAGCAGACGCTGTGGCTGCTGCTGGGCGCCGTGGGTCTCCTGCTGCTGATTGCGTGCGCGAACGTCGCGAATCTTCTCTTGGCGCGTGCGACGGGACGGCAGCGCGAAATCTCCATCCGCGCCGCACTGGGGGCGACGCGCGGGAAGCTGGTGCGGCAACTGCTGACTGAGAGCCTGCTGCTCGCAATAGCGGGCGGCGTGGCCGGGATCGCGATGGCGTCGGCCGGCTTGCGCGCGCTGGTCGCGATGATTCCGCCCGATACGATTCCAGATGAAGCGGTGGTGGCCATCAACGCGCCGGTGTTGGGGTTCACCGTGCTGCTGGCGGTATTGACGGCGCTGTTGTTCGGCGTGGCGCCGGCGATTCACGCGGCGCGAGTGAACCTGGCCACGGCGTTGCGAGGCGCCGGAACCTCGCAGGGGAGTGGTAGCGGCGCGGGATCGGGCGCCGGACGGCTGCGTGGAGTTCTGGTCGCGCTGGAACTGGCACTCTCGATGGTTCTGCTGGTCGGCGCCAGCCTGATGATCCGCACGGTCTTCGCACTCGAGCACGTTGACCTTGGCTTTCGCCCCGACCACCTGCTGGCGCTCCGGGTGCCGCTGCCCGAGCAACGCTACCCGAAGGCCGCCGACCGCGTCCGTTTCATGATGGAGCTGACGCGGAGAATTGAAACACTGCCGGGCGTAGTCGCGGCGGGCGTGAATAGCACCGTCCCTCCGTTTGGCGATCGCCGCATGGGTGTCGAGATCGCGGGCGGAAACCAGCGCGAAGCGCCGCAGGTGCTGGTTCATAACGCCGGGAGCGACTACCTGCGCGCGCTGGGCGCCCCCATTCTGATCGGGCGCGCGTTCACCGAACAGGAAGTGGTTGCGCTGCGGCCTGTCGCGGTGGTGAACCGCACATTCGTGCGGCAATTCCTTCCCACCGGCGGCCCCATCGGCCGACTGCTGCATGTGCCCGAACTGAGCCTGGCCGCGGCGCATGCCGCGCACGACACGTTCGAAATCGTCGGCGTGGTCGAGGACTCGCCGAATAACGACATTCGCCGGTCCGTGCTGCCGGAGATGTACATCCCGTTTAGCATCACGGGCAACACGGACGCGATGGTCGTGCGCTCCGTGCAGGATCCCGAACAACTGGTGCGCGCCATCCGCGGCGAAGTCTACCGTCTGGATAAAGATCAGCCAGTGACGGATGTTCTGACCGTGCAGAAGCTGCTGGACGATTACGAATATGCGCAGCCTCGCTTCAGCCTGGTGCTGTTCTCCGTGTTCGCCGGCATCGGCCTCACGCTGGCGGTGGTCGGTGTATACAGCCTGCTGTCCTACACGGTGTCGCGCCAGACCCACGAAATTGGAATCCGGATGGCGCTGGGCGCGGAACGCTCCACGATCTTACGAATGGTGCTGCGCGCAGGTCTGCGTCTGATTGCGGCCGGACTGGGCGCCGGCATCGTGGTGAGTCTGGGCGCGGCGCGATTGTTGACGCATCAGATCTGGGGCGTGCCGCCGCTCGACCCGGTTTCGTTTCTCGCCGTCCCGGTGGTGCTGCTGGCCGCGGGCTTGGCCGCTTCCTATTGGCCGGCGCTGCGGGCAACGCGGGTGGATCCGATGGAGGCGCTCCGGTACGAATAGGGATCACATATGCATCTTCTTTTACCTTCCCGATTTCCGATGCCGCGATTACCCGCCGACGGCGAAAATAATTAGGGGCCGGCGCCAGCGCGGTCTCCGAGCGATGCTCTAGTGTTGCACCGTGAGATAAATTCCCGTGGGCGAGGCGACGCCGTTGGTTTGCGCAACCACGGGCTGATCGCCGTCGGGTAACGAATCCGGCACCTGCACAAGAATCTGGTAGAGACCCGCGAGTCCGGGCGTCAGCGCCGCGCCGATCACTGGCACGGGGACGCCACCGATCGTAATCGACGGCGGGTTCGCAACCGAGTAGATCTGCGATCCGGGCACTTGCTGTCCGGCGGGCATCGGTGGCGTGGTCGCACCGAAACCCGTGCCCCACAGGATAATCGCTTCGCCGGGCTTGGCCGGCACAGTCGCAAGGTTGGGGAAGAGCGTCGGTGGAGCGGCGAGACTGTAGTCGGCGTGCGTCGCGACGGCATACGTGTTCGACCAAACGAAGAATGCTGGGGAAACCGCCTGCAACTGCGCCGTCACGGGCGCGCTAGCCGCCCCGTTGTTGGTAACCTGCACGCTGACCGGACCAACGTTGTCATCCGAGGGCGCCTGGGCGTTAATCTGCGTGGGACTGATGTAAGAAACATACGCCGGGTTGCCGTCGATGGTCACGCTGACGCCGTCAAGCTGCGTGGGAAGCGCGCCGTTCACAATGTCGCTGGCGTTCCAACTGCGCGTGCTGTTGGCGAGATTCGTCCCTTGAATCGTGACCCAGGAGCCGGTGGTAATCCCGGGCTGGAAACTGGCGGCGTTCACCACTCCGCCTGGCGCGATGGCCGGCACGTTCGACGGCGCTGGCGTAAGCGTGTAATTCTTCAGATAAATGTGGTCACCGGATATATTCCCATCGCCGTTGGCGGATATGTAGACGTTGATGTTGCCAACGTTGGTCGCCGGCGGCGTCCAGTCGAATGCAAACGTGACCGGGCTTCTGGCGCCGAGACGCGTGCCGCTCAGCGTGTGCTCGATGTACTGCATGGGCATCGAGGAGGGACACGACCTGCCGAAGGATTCGGTTTGAAATGTGGTCTGCGTACACACCAGTTGCGTGTAGCCGTCGGAGCCCGGAGTGAACGTTCCGGCCTGGTTGCGCGTGTTACCCGACTGCCGGGCGGTGAGTTCGAAACCCCAGCGGCGCTGGCTGGAGTCGGTGATAGTCACAACCAGGTGCTGCGCCGCGCCCGGCGTGTAAGTGGCGCCATTCGGAAAAGTCACCTGCACGTTGCCCGAGCCCGAACTGCCACTATGACAGGCCGTGCAGTTGTTTTCGCCGGGCACGCCGGCGAGGCCCGCGTCCGGTCCTTCGGCGTAGGCAAATAATAAAGCCGGCACGGCCGCCGCCAAGATCGCAATCTGGAATTGGAGAACCCGATGTTTATTGAAAATTGCGCGTCGGATCATCCGATTGCTCTCTTTAGAGTTATAGTTGCTGGACGCCCCGCGCAGCGAATGGGTTCCGCATTTAGTTTACGGGCAGGATCGCCTTATGCGGCCAGCCCCCGGCACAATCCTCCGCGACTGGTTAAAATGATTTTTCGACTCCACGCCTCCGCCGCAATGCGGGGAGCGCTCCGGCAACCGGACCGCGATCCGTTCATCCATGCGGAATCGGGCAGTCACGCCGGCCGGCCGTAGCCGCGGCCTTTGTCGCACGCTCACAATGCGTCCCTTTCGGGCAAACGCGGATGGGAACGGCACATAACGTAATTTCGCTTGTAACTTAAACGGAAGGAGCCGCGTTTATCGTCACTGAGAACCCAAGAGGCTTGTGTATTACAAGGGACACCCATGTACGGCGGCTGGACCAATCCTGGAAGGATAAGCAGATAGCTGAATGAGTGAGGATGATGCGAAGCGCGTGATGAGCGATTCTCTCTGGGTGACGACCGTGACGCCGGCCCTCAACCGGTCTGCGAATGATGGTCAATGCGGATCGAGGGGTTCCGAATCGGGATACTCGAGGCCCTCTTGAGACCTATCTCACGAGTTGCCTATTTTAGCGATGCTTTTTATGAGGCCAACGGAG
>JBDTAT010000565.1:0-6828 GCA_039924505.1 Bryobacteraceae bacterium | reverse complement strand
GAATGCGGGTGTTAAGCTCCTTCACTTTTTCATGAATGGCTTCTAGCGTTGAATCGGAATCCGCGCCCTTGCGGAGCAGCACGATGCCCTCCACCACGTCGTCGTCATCGACAATCGTGCCGTCCTGGCGGTGAATGGCTTTGCCGATCTTGCCGAGCCGGATACGTGGGCCCTGCGTGACGGTGGCGATATCCTTCACGCGCACCGGCGTGCCGTTCTGGGCCTTGATGAGAGTCTCCTCGATATCCCCGACGTTGTTTATAAGGCCGAGCGCGCGAACATTTATCTGCTGCATTCCGGCTTCAACGAAACTGCCGCCCGCGTTCACGTTATTGTTGGCGAGTTGCTGTTCCACTTGGCCGATGGTGAGGCCGTAAGAAATGAGTTTATTCGGATCGATGCGGACCTGGTACTCGCGGGTCGTGCCTCCAAAGCTGCTGACGTCCACGACGTCGGGAACGGACTTGAATTCCTTTTCGATGGTCCAGTCCTCGAGCGATTTCAAGCCCATAAGGTCGACGCTGGGATTGGTGCTGGTCAATGTGTACCAATAAATCTGGCCGACGGGGCTATAATCCGCACCCATCTGCGGCTGCAAACCGGCGGGCAGCGTCACCTCCGAAAGGCGCTCCAGAACCTTCTGGCGATTCCAATCGTTCTGGGATTGATCGTCAAAGACCAGACTAAGACTCGACAAGCCGAAAATGGAAACGGAACGCAGATGCTCGAGATGCGGAATGCCATTCATTGCGGTTTCGAGGGGGATGGTGACCTGCTGCTCCACTTCTTCGGCGGCGCGGCCGGGCCACTGGGTGATTACCTGAACGTAGTTGTTGGCTACGTCGGGGTAGGCTTCCACCGGCAGGTTGTGGAACGAGATTGCACCCCAGACCAGGGAAAGCAGCGCAACCAATACGATTAGCAGGCGATTATTTAGAGCGAAATCGACGAGGATGCGGATCATTATGGCTTCTAAGGAACGCGCGCAAAACGGAGGGCGGCGCGAAGCGGTTCCCGATCAGGTCTCGTCACGAAATAACCAGGCCAACCATTTCTTGACGGTCGCGGTCCGGTATCCGATTCCGAGCGGGTGAAATGGCGTGGTTATGCTGTGCTGGCGTTTTTGTCACTGTAGGTGGGACGTAGCCGATTTTACGCGGGTTACGAGACCGCAGTCAATCAGGCTGCCCGGAACCGGTTTTTGCATACCGGGAGCAGCCGATGTTGCGACCTGGCTGCGAACGTGGGATTGAACTTAGGCGGCTCTCTAACGAGCGCCGAAGATATCTTATGTGCGCGTTTGGGCGGGAGTATAGTGGAGCGTATGATCAGCAGACGCGAGTGGATGGCGGGGACGGCGGCGCTGGCGGGTGCGGGGGCGCAGGGAGTGGCGGGAGCGGCGCCGGCGCGCGACATTGTGATTTCGAGCGCCAATGGGCTGCGGGCTTGCGAGCGGGCGATGGAGATGCTGCAGAGCGGGGCCGATACGCTCGATGCCGCGATTGCCGGCGTGAATCTGAATGAGCTGGACCCGAAGGAACATTCGGTGGGGTATGGCGGGCTGCCGAATGAAGATGGCGTGGTGGAGTTGGACGCGTGCGTGATGCATGGGCCCACGCGGCGCTGCGGGTCGGTGGCGTCGATTCGCGGCATCAAGACGCCGTCGAAGATTGCGAAGCTGGTGATGGAGCAGACCGACCACGTCATGCTGGCGGGCGATGGGGCGCTGCGGTTCGCCGAAGCGTGGGGGTTCCAGGAAGAGGATCTGTTGACCGAAGAATCGCGGTTGGCGTGGCTGGTGTGGAAACAGTCGCTGCGCGATAAATCCGGGCATAATAACTGGATCAACGAATTGCGAAGCGGGAAGAAAAAAGCGGCGGCGGAGCTGCGGCGGCGGTTTCCGCACACCGGCGAAGAGACGCTGGCGTGGGCGGTGGAAGTGGCGCTGCATCCGCCGAAGGGGACGATTAACTGCCTGGCGCTGAATGCCAAGGGCGAGATGTCCGGGGTGACGACCACGAGCGGATTGGCGTGGAAGATCCCCGGACGCGTGGGGGACTCGCCGATCATCGGAGCGGGATTGTTTCTGGATCAGGACGTGGGAGGAGCGGGATCGACGGGAGTGGGCGAGGAGAATATCCGCATCGCGGGCGGCCACACGGTGGTGGAGAATATGCGGCACGGAATGGCTCCGCGGGAAGCGTGCGTGGATGCGCTGAAGCGGGTAGCGCGGAATTTCGAGAACGACCGCGCGCTGCTCGAGAAAATAGACTTGAATTTTTATGCGCTGCGGAAGGACGGGGCGCATGGGGCGGCGTCGCTATGGAAGCGGGCGCACGGGCCGGCGCAGTTTTCGGTAAACGACGGGGGAAAAAGCCGGCTGGAGGCTTGCGCGTATCTGCTGGATGAGTAAGAGACGGGTTAGAGAGTTGAAGCGTTGAGCGGAGCGGTCAGCTTGGACTCAATCCAGAGCATGACGAGAAGGATGAAGACCATGGCAGACCCTACTAGCGGCCACACCATTACTACGCGGATATCGGCGTAATCCGCCAGGTAGCCGAGCAGGAAGGGCGAGAGCAGGCCGCCGAAGAAGGCTAGCGAGAAGATGCCGTTGAAAAATCCGGGATGGTAGTAGGGGAAGCGGGCGCCGATTTTTTCGACCACCAACGGGTAGACGGGGGCGAAGCCGGTACCGACCAATAGGATGCCGGCGGCAGCGCCGAAGCGGTTATTGGTGGCGATCAGGATGATGCAGCCGAGCAGGGAGCAGGCGACGCTCCAGAGCAAAATGCGGCTATGGCGGAAACGGGGAAGTATGGCTTGCGCGGCGACGCGTCCGACGAGCAACGCGCCCCAGTATTCGGCGAGCATTACCAGGGAGGTGGCGGGGCTGATGCCGAGCCGCTCAATCAGAAACATCGAGAGCCAGCCGCCGACGCACCACTCATTGGCGAACTGGAAGAAAAGGATGAGAGAGAAGAGAACGGCGCCAAGGCTGCGGAAATCCTTGAGGACGTCGCGGATGGAGGGTTGTTGGAGCGCGGACAGGCGCGGGTACGCGCGAACTTTCGCAAATCCGCCCGCGAACATGCCGGGGATGACGGCGGTCAAGATGAGAATGCTGGGGACGGTGTAGATGTAGTAGACGCCGGAGACGAGCAACGACATCAGCAGACAGCCCAGGCCGAAGCCGATACCGGCCAGATTGACGGTGGCGGCGGGATGCTGGCGGTAGATGGGCGAGATGGCGTGGAAGATGGCGGTATGGAGCAAACCGGCGGCAAAGCCGATGCCGAGCAGGCCGAGACCGCGCCACCACGAAGAGAACGGCGGCCCGACGGCAGCGAGAAATAGCAGCATGGCGCAAGCCAGCGAGCAGGAGACTACGAGGGTCCAGCGAATGCCGCGGCGAGGAACCAAAATCTGGCCGGCGTAGATGGAAAGCAATATGCCGGCGGCCAGTGCGAGAAAGTAGTTGCCTGCGGTGCGATAGTCGCCGCTGATGTGATAGCCCCACGCCGGCAGGATGGCTCCCAGAAATGAGAGCAGCAGGCCGGAGACGAAAAATCCGGCCAGCGCTTTGCGGGCGCCGGAGGCTTCAAGGACTCGATCCGGCAGAGGCGCGGACGGCACGGGGGCCATGGCAGGTGACATTTAAATTGCTTCACATAGTATACCGAGGCCGGGCCGGAATGGTTTCGGCGAGGGTAGACGTTGTTTGCCGGTATGGGAGATGGAATTTCGGATACACGATGTGGGAGTGAAGCAGGCCGGCTGGTGAGTACAAAGCGGTTTTCTGTTGGACGCTGGATTGCATCATGGCGGGGAAAAGGGTTTTTGAAATCGGGTAGTTTCGCTTTGGTGGGGTTGCCTCCCGCGGGCCAACCGCGTCGTTGACGGTGGCGGCTCGGCTTCCGCTTCTGATGGGTGAGTTCGGTTCGTCTGACGGCCCCGCGCTGGAATTTAGAGGCGCGGGGTTTTTTGTCTGGATAGTAGGCCTGCTTATGGAATGATCTACCGATAGTGCGCAGGTTGAAAATGTTGTCTTGACAGGTCTGCGGAGCGGGCATATTATGGACGTATCACTGAGAAAGGAGGTGGTCCAGTCGAATGAGTAAAGACGGTAGTTGTAGGACATCCATGCGTGAGGTGGCCGACTGTTAAGTCGACCGCTGCTAACGTTCAGGTTTCGTTCAGTGACGAGGCCGCTGCTCCTGTGGAACGGCCGCTTCACGCTTACGTTATCGAACATACCAGACTCCCGCGGGTCCGGATTTCCGGGGCTGCGGGAGTAGTCGTCTCTACGCCTTTCTCCAGCCTCTGTTCAGCGCCGCGTGTGATATACTGAAGGTTCGCATTCCCCCCGAAAGGAACAGAACTCCAATGAAAGCAGGGATTCACCCGGCTTATGAAGAAGTGAACGTGACCTGCGCCTGTGGGCATACGTTCCGCACACGGTCGACGAACAAGGGCGATCTGCGGGTGGAAATTTGCTCAAGCTGCCATCCGTTCTACACCGGGCGGCAGAAGTTAATGGACACCGAGGGAGTGGTGGACCGCTTCCAGCGAAAGTATCAAAAAGCGCGCGAGTTGCAAGCCCAGAAGACCGCTATAAAGTAACGTCCAGATTACATTCCGGGCGGCGCCGGTTTGGCTGGTTGCGTTTGGTGGCGCGCCCGCTCCTCGCGCATTTTTTCGTACTCGGCGCGCTGATTGGGGTTTAGTATTCCGCGGATGGCGTCGGACTGCTCGGCCTTGATAAGTTGCTTGGTATGTTCGTGCGCATCGTGATACCGGGTGCGCATGTCGTCGAAGATGGCATTCAGCCTTTGCACCTGATCGGCGCTGAGTTGCAGGCGGTCGCGATACTCATTTAGCACGTGGCGGCGGAATTCAGCCGAATCGTGCAGCTTGTTGGCGCTGACGGTGGAAACGGTATAGAGGCGGTAGCCGAATGCTCCTAAGAGCGCCCCACTAAAGAAAACCAGCAACAGATAACCGGCGACGGCGAGCCTGGACATTCGCATTGCGTTGGCGGGGCCTCGCCTTAATTCACCGGGCCGCCGGCGGGAAGATCGGGGTGGAGGGCTTCGGCGAACACCACGTTGTCATACGTGTGATCGGCGGCCAGCACATCGACGTAACTGGCGTTGTCCATCTGGTGGGACTGCAGATGCGGGATGAGGACAGTGCCCATCAGCAGAGTGAGGGCCGCGGCGGCGGTGACAAAAATTTTACTCCACCGGGTGAGTAACAAGGCGGAACTCTGGCGCGCTTCGATTTTGCGCCACAGTCCGGGCATGAATCGATCGCCGGCTTCCGGTTCGGCACACGCCGCCCGGTACGCGGCGAGCAAATTGTCGAGATCCTGATTGAGTTGGTCCATGTTCTTTATCCAGCCCCGATTACTTTATCCAGCCCCACCGGTTCCGGAAGCTTCGGATTTTCCGATGGCTTCTTTCCGCGACGATGCGTAGGCTTTCAAAACCCGTTGCCGGGCTCGAAACAATCTTACCTTAAGGGCGTTCTCCTTGACTTCATAAATCGCTTCCAATTCCTTCAGCGAGAGGCCTTCGACCTCTTTCAATGTGAGCAGAATACGGTCCTCTTCGGAAACTGTGCTTAGCAGAGATTGTACCAGTTCGCGGGTCTGGGTCTGGCGCTGCTCCTCGTCGCGGACCCGGCCGCCGGCGGCCGCGTCGGCCATCAGCACCTGCTGCTCGGACAGATCCGACATGCGCGACTCGTGGCGGCGGCGCTGGCGGCGCAGATAATCGTAAGCGGCATTGACGGTCAGGCGGTATAGCCACGGCTCAAAGACCTCCGGCGTGCGAAGCTGATCGAGCGAGAAATAGAGCCGGAGGAAAACTTCCTGTCCCACATCCTCGACATCCTCCGGACGGCCGATGAGCCGCGCGATGGTGCCCAGAATCCGTTTGCGATATGCCTGGACGACCTGATTGAAAGCCGCATCCTCGCCGCCCCGAGCCCGTTGAATCAGTTCGAATTCCACCAGCATGCAGGACCGCGGCCAGTGACGCCCACATTCAACTCTCCTGAACGCAAAGGCGTACCACCAAATTGTTAGGTTACAAGGGAATAGTGTAAAACGCAAAGCCGCCGGCGTTTCGCTGCTTCGCCGGCCAGTCGGGGTACGCCGGGCGGAGGATTTCCTTGGTAACTCGCGCAAAACGGAGTGCAGTGCGAAACCGCTACTGTCCCGGTCGATGGTGCGCGCCGCACCTTTTGCGCTCTAAAATCGCGCGAAGCAATCGCGACCCGCGTCGTCTCATCCGGAGTTTTCTCCGCTCGACGGCGGCGCGGGATCGCGTTCTGTGCAGTCCCGATGAAGCGATGAAATCGGACGACGCCGGATTCCGGGGTGCGCCGCGGCGGGCGCGGGCATTCGCACGAGGTGGCCGAGGCTCGGCTTGGTCGCGCTCAAGCTTCGGTTCCACTGGCTTTCGGTCGTAGCCGGCCGTCGGAACCGCTCCCTTACGGTCACGGCTCGGAAAGAGGGTCACCGGGTCGGAACGATTGGTCGCGGGTCGGAACGACGCCCACGGCTCCGAAAGGGGTCGCCGGCCGGAAAGCCAATGACGGCTCGAAAAGACGGTCACGGCCGGGGAAAACTCACGATGCCAGTCGAGTGGCCCAACTTTCACGGTGGCTGGCAGGCGGCGACTTGCGCAGTGGCTTCGCCTGAAGGGTGGCATAACGCTCCAACTTCCGGATGAGCTCGTCAACGACGGCTTTCCGCTGGAAAAGATCCTTCAATTCGGCGTCGATGGACCCGACAGTGAAGGAGGGGGGAGGTGCATTTCTAAG
>JBDTAT010000564.1:0-3084 GCA_039924505.1 Bryobacteraceae bacterium | reverse complement strand
CCCAACCAACGAACGCCGCGAGGAGCAGATCAGCTAAGCTGACTCAGGTTGCCGCCCCGTAGTAGGGAGGGCGTGCCGCATATCCGGCCGTGCGCAGCTTGGAGGTCCTCAAGGATCTGGCGACGCTAAAGAAGAGCTAACGCGCCGCCGCTGTTCGACTGCAAACGAAATCAGCCGGCGACGGGTGACGACGGGATCGGGCGTGGGTTTCGCTGCCGTGGCTGCTTCGCCCGTTTCACGGTCTAGGGATCGAACGTGATGACAGAACTCATTTTCATCGGACCGAACATCTTCCACCCAAAGAGCAGGGGATAGAAACGGCGGTGACATCCTGATTCTGTTACTCCGCGCGGAGGGCCTCGACAGGATTGATGCGGGCGACGGCGATGAGCAAGAGGGTCGTGCCGATCAAGACGGAAGGACTGTTGAGCTGGATGCCAGCCGGCAACCGGGCATCGGTGATTGTTTATTTCTTTGCGCTAGCGGGGAGTTTGAAAGGCAGCCGCTGCAGCTTGCTCATGCAGCTGGTGTCGAGGCCTTGCGTCTTGCCGGTCCGGAACAATGCCTGCCGAATCGAACGCGTGCAATCGTCGTCGGGCGTATGGGCGCCGCCCGGCACGATCACGTGCACGGCATTGGCATGAATGACGCGACCTCTTTGCCCCTCCTTCCATTCGAGCCGGTGGCGTCGGCTTCGCCTGAAATAAGCACCGCTGGCGTGTCCAGGCGAAAAGGCTCGAAGTAGTCGGCGGGCAACTCGGTCTTCGGCCAATCCTTGCACGCCGCCGTCTGGTCGCGGACCCGCCACGAGCCGAGAAAGCTGCCCCGCGTCGCCGGCTCCACCTCTTCGGGCCGGATGCGGCTAACGAATTCGTTGCAGGTGATGGCGTAATGCAGGCCCGTCCGAGCCCCGGAATAGATGCCGCGGTTAGCGCGCAGGGCGGCCTCGGCGAACGGGCTGAAGTCGCCCGCGATCGCCTCCTCGATGAGGAACGGAATCTCGTGGGCGCTATTGCTGCGATACATCATTACACGCAAGGCATCGCCGAATGCGCGTTCCGTCAGGTGAATTTCGGTCGGGGCGCCGGTGACCGGATGGCGCACGGAGGCGAGGGCCGGCGCCTCGCGCAGTTTCTTTAGAAGGCTCGCGAAATTTTCTCGCAATCGCGGGTAGGCGGCATGGCAGGCGGCGTCCGCATCGCATTCCTTGAAGAGTTCGTCGAGCGCGACCTGCGCCGCTTCCGCGTGGTAGAGCGGCACGCGATTCGAGAGCGGGACGAGGCTGCTGAGATAGGCGCTGCGCACATGCCGGGGATAGCGACGCATGTACATGAGCGCGGCATACGTTCCGAAGGAACCGGCACTCAGGTTGATCTTGTCGTAGCCCATCGCGCCGCGGACCTCGTCGATGTCGTCGATGAAGTTGGGTGTGCTGTATTGGGTGAGGTCGTATTGCCGCGCAAGCTCCTCGCGACAGGCGCGCGCTGCCGCCGGGTCGAACGGCCCATTAAGGTAGGCTTCCAGGTTGTCGTCGGATCCGGGCGAACCGCAGTCGAGGCGGTGACCGTCGCCGGTGCCACGTTCATCGACGAGCACGACGTCGTGCTCTTCAGTGTCCCCGGACTCAATGATCAGGTCCGCCAGTTCGGTCGCGGTTTCACCCGGCCCACCAGCCATGTAGAAGATCGGGCCATCGTCCGGGTGTGGGTGCTTCGCGGGAATAACGACAATCTTTAACGGCAGCATGCGCCCTTTGCGCGTCCGGCGGTTCTCGAAGACATTGTAGACGCCGCAACGCACCTCCTCTTTCACCCCTTCGACGTGACAGGGCTTCAGCGTTACGGCTGGAGCGGCACGATCATGCGTCGCGAGGCAGCCCACAATGTGGCGGCGGAAGCCACCGCCAATACGAAGAATGCGAGCTTCCTCATCAACAGTTTAAGATTGAAAAACAGGACGCGTTTGGATTCAAGGCGGATCTCGCGGTGGGAAGAAGTTCCTGACAGTGTGGCGGAGTCGCTCTAAGCTGGCATTCAGGTATGAACAAGAGATCACTCGCAATGTCGCTAAGTGTTGTGGTATTGACCGGCATGCAAGAAGCGGGCGCGCAGAAGCCGGCGCAACCCCAAGTCGGACAGCTGGCACCGGACTTCAGCCTGCCGAGCGCCGAGGGCGGTTCGGTCAGTTTGAAGGACTACCGAGGCAAATGGGTGGTGCTTTATTTTTACCCGAAGGATTTCACCAGCGGTTGTACGCTCGAGGCTCACAATTTCGAACGCGACCTGGCGAAGTATCAAAACCAAAGCGCCATTATTCTCGGCGTGAGCGCCGACACAGCCAAGTCGCACAAAGACTTTTGTGCGAAGGAGGGACTGAACTTCAAATTGCTCGCCGACCCCGAACTAAAGGCGGTGACGAAGTACGGATCGGCCATGGAGCACGGAGGTGTGAAGATGGCGGCGCGGAACACGTTCCTGATTAATCCCGAAGGCAAGATCGCAAGAATTTACACGGGAGTTAATCCGGCCGTGCACAGCGAGGAGGTCCTCAAGGATCTGGCGACGCTGAAAAAGAGTTAACACGCCGGCTTCTCAACGACCGAATGCCGCGCTCCCTGAGGGCGCCACCTCGAACGCGGGAGTTCCCGGCAAGGATGGCGCTTACGCCCGCCCGTCCTGTCTTGGAGGTAGTAGTGTTCCACGAAGATCGTCACGCCGAAGTCAGCACGTGAATCGTGCAGAACCGTTCAGATATGCTAGTCATCCGATCCGGAATTGCGGGAAGTTCTGGGGCTGCAAGATTCCGGCCAGGAGTTCAAGACTGTCGATGACGCGGGGCCCCGGGCGGGAGAAGTAGGCGATGGCGTCCACGGGATGGATGCGATTGGAGCGCGAGGCGGGGAGAGTGGCGAAGC
Source organism: Bryobacteraceae bacterium (assembly GCA_039924505.1). Lineage (GTDB taxonomy): Bacteria > Acidobacteriota > Terriglobia > Bryobacterales > Bryobacteraceae > JBDTAT01. The sequence continues at coordinate 170 of JBDTAT010000564.1, read as the reverse complement.
CGGGATAGGTGCGGAGGATTTCCAGATCGTGTTCGGAGCGCGTGGCGTTGTAGCCGCAAAGGGCGAGGACGATCACTTCCGGTTGCGCAGCCAGCACTTCTTCCCACGCGATTTGGACCGACTTCTGGTGCTTGCGCCCGAGCACGTCGATGCCGCCGGCGATCTCGATC
>JBDTAT010000563.1:0-3567 GCA_039924505.1 Bryobacteraceae bacterium | reverse complement strand
CCAACATCCGCAAGCGGTTCCTCGACTACACCGACAAGGAGTTCGACTCCATTCTCGAAACGAATCTTCACGGCGTGGTGGCGCTAACAAAGGCCGTCGGCGCGAAGATGGTTCCGCGCGGCAAGGGCGGGAAGGTCATTATGATCGGCAGCCTGATGTCGCTGCTCGGCCTGCCCTATCTGACCGCCTACGCGATTTCGAAAAGCGGGATGGCCGGCTTCACGCGTGTGCTGGCCGCCGAGTGGGGCGAGCATAACATACAGGTGAACTGCATCGCGCCGGGCTTCATTCTCACCGACCTCAACCGCGACATGTGGCAATCCGAAGCGATGAAACATTGGATGGAAGGCGTGCAATCGAGTCCCCGTATCGGCACGCCGGAAGACATCGCCCCCCTCGCTGTTTTCCTGGCGGGTCCCGGCTCCGATTACGTCACCGGCCAAGTGATCGCGGTTGACGGCGGCTACTCGACTACGGCGAAGTGGCCTTTCCTTCCGGCGAAGCCGTAGCACCGCTACAATAAAAGCATCGCACCGCGCATCTTAATTCTCGCCTTCGCGAGCGTTGTCTTGGCACAAGCGCCACCGCCGGCGCCTCCCGGTCCACTCCTCGAATGGGTCTGCCCGATGGACCCCGACATCCGGCTGCCCGGCCCCGGCAAGTGTCCCCGCTGCGGCATGACACTGGTCCAAGGCATCCCCAATCCCGCCGAGTATCCGATGAAGCTGACCGTGACGCCGCGCAACTTCCGGCCCGGCGAAAAAGTGCAGCTCACCTTCCAGGTCTCCGATCCGAAGACCGGCAAGCCCGTCAAAGATTTTCAAATTGTTCACGAAAAACTATTCCACTTGTTTGTGGTCAGCCAGGATCTGCAATTCTTCATTCACGATCATCCGGTCTTCGGCGCGGACGGCGAATTCCGCTACAACACAGTTCTGCCGAAACCGGGCATGTACCGCCTACTCGGCGACCTGTATCCGCAGGGCGGCGCGCCGCAACTGATCGCGAAAACGGTGATCGCGCCGGGCGCGAAGCTCGATCTCTCGCCCGCCAAATTGACGCCCGATCTCTCTCCGAAACAGTGCGCGAACCTGCGTGTCGAACTGGTCACCGATCCGCCGCAGCCGCTCGCGGGTTTCAAGACGCTGCTGTTCTTCAAAGTTACCCCGGCGGATGGACTCGAAAAATATATTGGCGCGTGGGGCCACATGCTGGCCGCCAGCGCGGATCTCATCGATCTGATGCACACGCACCCGTTTCTCGCCGACGGCGGCCCGAATCTGCAGTTCAATATCATCTTCCCGCGCGCCATCGCCTACCGCGTCTGGGTCCAATTTCAACGAAAAGGCGTCGTGAATACAGCCGTCTTCACCATTCCGGTTCAGGAACTGAAATAGATTACGCGCGCTCCGCCTTTTCTTGGTTGTACGCCGTGAACGTCTTCCCTTGTTCGGCGAGCCGTTTCAGTAATGGCGCCGGCGTCCACAGCGCGCCGTGCATGCGTTCGAATTCGCGGACGCGTTCGTAGACGTTCTTCAGCCCAACCGCATCGGCGTAAAACATGGGGCCGCCGCGCCACGCCGGGAATCCATAGCCGTTTACATAAACGATGTCGATATCGACCGGGCGCAGCGCCATTCCGTCTTCCAGAATCCGCGCGCCTTCGTTCACCAGCGCGTAAATCGTCCGCTCCACCATTTCCGGCGCGCCGATCTGGCGCTGCGGAATGCCCGCGCCGGCCGACCACTGCCGCACCATGCGCTCCACTTCAGGATCGGGCATCGCGCGCCGCGTTTCGTCGTACCGGTACCAGCCCGCGCCGGTCTTCTGCCCGTAGCGGCCCATCTCGCACAGCCGGTCTTCCGCAATCGGATCGCGCACGCCCGGTATTTCCGTACTCTTAAACTCTTTCCGGATGCGCCACCCCACGTCCAGGCCCGCCAGATCGCCCGTCGCCAGCGGGCCCATTGCCATGCCGAAATCGTATAGCGCCCGATCCACAGCTTCCACAGCCGCGCCTTCCTCCACCAGGAATTGCGCCTCGCGGCGGTACGGACCGAACATGCGGTTTCCGATGAAGCCGCGGCAATTTCCCGCCAGGACGCCGACCTTGCCGAGTTTTTTCGCGAGGCCCATGCACGTCGCGATCACCTCTTTGCTGGACGCCTTCCCGCGAACCAGTTCCAGCAAACGCATGACGTTCGCCGGACTGAAGAAGTGCGCGCCGATCACCATTTGCGGCCGCGCGGTGGCCGACGCGATTTCATCGATATCGAGCGTCGATGTGTTCGACGCGAGAATGGCGCCCGGTTTCGCCACCCGATCCAACTCCGCGAAGACTTTCTTCTTAAGATCCATCCCCTCGAAGACGGCCTCGACGATTATATCGGCGCTCGTCAAGCCGCCGTAGTCGAGCTCCGGTTGAATCAACGCGAGCCGCCGGTCGGCAGTCTCCTGTGTGAAGCGGCCGCGCTTGACCGACTTGGCGTAATTTTTCCGGATAGTGGCGATGCCGCGGTCGAGCGCCGCCCGATCCACTTCCTTCAGCACCACGGGAATGCCGGCGTTCGCAAACACCATCGCAATGCCGCCGCCCATCGTGCCCGCTCCCACAACCGCGGCCGTTGCAATCGGAATGGCCGGCGTGTCTTTCGGGACATCGGGAATCTTGGACACTTCGCGCTCACCGAAGAACACGTGGATCATCGATTTGGACTGATCGGAAAACAGGCATTCCATGAAGAGCTTGGCTTCCGCAGCGCAGCCCTCCTCGAACGGCATTCGCGTAGCAGCTTCGATGGCATCGATTGCTTTCAGCGGCGCCATCATGCCGCGATATTTCTTCGCAGCCGTTACGCGCGCGGCGTTGAAGGAAGCGGGGTCCGCATTGCCCAGCTTTTCGTTGCGTTCGCGAGTTTTGGGTATCGGCCGCGCGGCCACGCGGCGCGCGAATGCGATTGCACTTTCCCGCAAATCCCCGGCCGCGATTTCATCCAGAATTCCGCAAGCGAGCGCGTCCGTTGCGTTGATCGGATCGCCCGTCATACACATCTCGACCGCTTTCGCGACGCCCGCCAGCCTTGGTAACCGTTGCGTGCCCGCCGCGCCCGGTATAATCCCAAGTTTCACTTCCGGCTGGCCCACCTGCGCTGAGGCGGCCGCAATGCGATAGTGGCACGCCATGGCGACCTCGAGCCCGCCGCCGAGCGCGGCGCCATGAATCGCGGCCACCACCGGTTTCGCACAGTTTTCAATCTTCAATAGAATCGGCAGCAACCCAACGTCGCGTTTTTTTTCACCCGAGGTGATTTTGCCAAACTCCTTGATATCCGCGCCCGCAATAAAGGTCCGTCCACTCCCAATCAACACCACACCGCGCACGGAAGCGTCGGCGTCAATGTGTTCAATCGCCGCCGCGATGCCTTCCGGAACGCCCGGGCTGAGCGCATTCACCGGCGGATTGTCAATCGTGATAATGGCGATGTCGCCGTCTCGCGTGAGGTTCACTAGGTCGGGCATAGGGTGATGGACGAATTGTAGCAATCGCTATGGTGTCGTGAACCCTAC
>JBDTAT010000562.1:0-3777 GCA_039924505.1 Bryobacteraceae bacterium | reverse complement strand
GGTCACCGAGATGTGCCGCGGCAAAGCCTATTTCACCGTTCCCCACAACTTGGGCCGCCACCTGTTGATGGACTACATGAACCGGAAAACCCGCACCATTCAGTAACCGCGCCTGCGTAGTTAGGTTCTTGCAGAAAAATGTCCACGGGCTTTCAGCGCACGTCGAGAGCGCCCCGGACTTCCACGAATCGTAACCGAGCCGCGACCGTGAGGGAGCGGTTGCCGAGGGCTTTTCAGCGCCTCTGCTTGGTTCCCGCTACACCGCAACCGCTCGTTGCGAAATAACCTGTCCAACCACCGCCTCGCGGCGAGTGGCTCGGAAGCTCTTTCTGCGCCGCGCACAAGCCAGCGGTACCCGGGAAATGAATAGTTTATTTCCCGACAAACCCTAAGCGAGCGGCCGTCCTTAAACGGCCAGCAGCTTCACCAGCGCATACGTCACCGGGACCGCGAACAGGCTGCTATCCACGCGGTCCAGCCATCCGCCGTGGCCCGGCAGCAATGTCCCGCTATCCTTTATGCCGGCCCCGCGCTTTAACGCCGATTCGCACAGATCTCCCACCTGCCCCGCGATATTCGCAGCCGCCGCCAGCGGGAGCGCCTTCACCAGCGGAACATGCGGCAACAGGTACGGGAAGTAAACGGCGGCAAATCCCAACGTCGCGCACACCGACGCCGCCGCGCCCTCCCACGTCTTCGCCGGACTGACCCGCGGCGCCAGTTTATGCCGACCGAAGCTGCGCCCCACGTAGTACGCCGCGATGTCGCCCACCCAGTTCAGCGCGAGTCCGAAGCACAGCCAGTAGGGATCAATCGCGCGCAAATCGCCCGCGCAACGCCAGGAGCCGAAAATATAAATCGCACCCAGCATCAGCGCGGCCGCCCGCGCCAATCCGCGGCTCATCTCGCGCCCCGTAAGCGCCATGGTAAGCGCCGCCAGCCCGAGCAGCGTAATCGCCGCCGTTTGTCCGGCCGGCGCCCCCAGAATCACCAGTCCCGCGGCATAGCCCATGGGACCCGGCCGGTCGATTCCGTGTCCCTCGATAATTCCGCTGTACTCGAAAAAGCACAGCAGCGCCACAATCGCCAGAACCGCCAGAAAAATCCACGTGGGCGCCCACAGGACCACCCACGTGATCAGCGGAATCAGGACCAACGACGTAAGAATCCGCTTCATCGGGAAGAGACGCCGAGCGCCTCAATCCACCGATCATCGCTTAGCGCACGCCGCGCCGCTGTTAGGCCGCCGAAACGCCGGTCGCGCTTCTGGTAATCGAGAATTGCCCGAAGCAGGTCGGCGCGCCGGAAATCCGGCCACAGCGTCTCCGTGACGTACAGTTCGGCATAAGCGATTTGCCAAAGCAGGAAATTACTCACCCGCATCTCGCCCGACGTGCGAATCAATAAATCCGGATCGGGCATGCCGGCCGTATAGAGCCGCGATGCCAAGCTGTCTTCGCCGATGCGCAGCGTGTCGAGACAGCCGTCCGCGCGCGCCTCGTCAACGAGCGCGTTTACGGCATCCACAATCTCGGCGCGCCCTCCGTAATTAATCGCCAGGCTCAGCCGCAGGCCGCGATTTCCCGCCGTCGCCGCCGTCACCGAATCCAGCTCTTCCCGCACCACCGCCGGCAATCCGTCCAGCCGCCCGACGGCGCCGAACTGAATGTCGTTCCGCATCAATTCCGGCAGCTCTCGGCGCAGATAGTAACGCAGCAACCGCCACAGCGCATCTACTTCGTTGCGCGGGCGCTTCCAGTTCTCAACCGAGAAGGCGTAGAGCGTCAGCGCATCCAAGCCCAAGCGCGCGCACGTCTCCACCGTCGCGCGCACCGGCTCAATTCCCGCTCTATGTCCCGCCACGCGCGGCAGGCTGCGCCGCCGGGCCCATCGTCCATTCCCGTCCATGATAATTGCCACGTGCGCGGGCAGGCGCGCCGGATCGATGGACTCCGCCAGAAGCCAGTCCTCGCCTCCGGGCTTCAGGACCTCAAATAACGCCTTCATGGATCGATTTCTCATGTTAGCACCACGCCCGCGCGGAAGAATGCCCGATGAATATCGAATTTTCCTGACGCCGCGCGAGCCCCGACGTCATCCAAATTGTCGGAGTCTTTTAATACAACAAAGGATACACAATGGAACCACGACTCAACACACAAAAACTCGATCCCGCCGCCTTCAAGGCGATGTACGCCCTGGAAACCTATGTCCGGAGCTCCAGCCTGGAACGGCCGCTGATTGAACTAGTGAAACTACGCGCCTCGCAGATCAATGGATGCGCGTTTTGCCTCGACATGCACACCAAGGACGCGCGCGCGGCGGGCGAAACCGAGCAGCGTCTCTATGTCCTCGATGCCTGGCGTGAAGCGCCCTTCTACACTGACCGTGAACGCGCGGCGTTAGCGTGGACCGAAGCCGTCACGTTAGTTTCCGTAACGCACGTCCCCGGCGACGTCTACGAAGAAGTCCGTAAATTCTTCAGCGAAGAAGAACTGGTGATCCTCACGATGGCGATCGTCGCCATCAACGGCTGGAACCGTTTAAGCATCGCGTTCCGCGCCGTCCCCGGCTCCTACCAGCCGGCCGCGCAACACGCATAAGTTGGAGGGGTGATGAAACTCACCCCCGTTCTTTTCGTCGACCAAATCGAGCCGTCGCTACCGTTCTGGGTGGACCGGCTTGGTTTTGAAAAAACCGTCGAAGTTCCCGACGGCGACCGTCTCGGCTTCGTCATTCTGGCGCGGGAGGGCGTCGAGGCGATGCTACAAACCTGGGAGAGTCTCCGTAAGGACACGCCATCGCTCGTCCCCGCCGGGCGCACTACTGGTGCGTCGTTGTTCATCGAAGTCGATGATTTCAACGACGCTCTCCATCGCGTCGCGGGTTGTAACATCGTAGTCCCGGAACGCGCGACGTTTTACGGGATGCGTGAAATTGGCGTTCGCGAACCCGGCGGCCGCATGGTCGTCCTCGCCGCCCGCACCGAAGCGTAGCGTCTGTCACGAAATAACAATGCCATCCCGCACCATCGGAAATATTCGTGTCGATGACCACTCTCGTCATTTGCAAGTGTAATTATCGTCGTGGGGCGCCTTGGCGCGGTGCTCTTTGCGGGCGGCTTCAACCTCGGCATTGATCTCGCGCATGGTAATTTTGCCGAGACCGGAGCGGCGCGAGTCTTCACGCAAGAGCTGGCCGGCAACCGCGAAATCGCGGAGCGCGGTTTGGGATGGCCGGCGCTTTTCGTCCTGTTCAAGGCGGCGCAGGCCTTCGCGGAAGATCTCGCTCATGGTCCGGCTTTGCTTTTTCGCCAAGCGCCCGGCGATCTTGAACTGCGCGGGCGGAAGCGAGATGGAAATGGTTTTGGTGTTTCTCATGGGTATTACTCGTTACGACTTAATCCGGCTATTTCGCTCACAATAGCACTCCGTGACGGCTGGAGTTCGGGCACGGAATGGATAGGCAAACGAATTTCTGAACCAAATGCTTAACGGCCCTTCAACCGCCGGAACCGCCGCGATTCAGTAACCCGCGTCACGCCTTCGTCCGTTGTCACAATCAGCGCCGCGGCGCGGGTCTTCGTCTCCACTAACTCGATGCCGCGCTCCGCGCCCAATACACTCACCGCCGTCGCCAGCGGGTCCGCGTCGATGCCCCGGCGCGCCACGGCCGTCACACCGATCCGCCGCGTCAACCCCATTTCCGTCGCAGGATCGATGAGGTGCGAGTAGCGTACTCCGCCGATCTCCACGTGCTGTTCCGCGTCTCCCGACG
>JBDTAT010000561.1:0-2714 GCA_039924505.1 Bryobacteraceae bacterium | reverse complement strand
CGCCGTCTCAATCGTCCCGCCCGTGAATATCTCGCTTCGATCCTGCCGGGCCTGGCACACGTCTCCATCCAGCGCCTAAATGAATACACCCCGGGCGCCCTGGGCTGCCCGCCGTCCATGATCCGTTTGCTGTCCACCCTGCACTTGCTCCGACGCTTACGTTATAACCATAGAGAGAGGAGCCACAAAATGCCTACCAGACGCCACTTCTTAGGCGCCACGGCCGGAGCCGGATTCGCCGGCGGAATGCTGGCCGCGCAATCCAAGCCCATTTCGCCCAACGACCGTGTCCGCATCGCGTTGATCGGCGCCGGAGGGCAGGGAAGCGGCGATGCGCGCAATTCCCTGTTGACCGGCGGCGTCGAGTTGGTCGCGGTCTCCGACTGTTACGACGGCCGCCGCGCCCGCGCCAAGGAAGTCTGGGGCAGCCACGTCTTCACCACGCGCGACTACCGCGAGGTGCTGGCCCGCCGCGACATCGACGCCGTCATCATCGGCACGCCCGATCACTGGCACCGCAAAATCGCCGTCGATGCCATGAATGCCGGCAAGGATGTCTACTGCGAAAAGCCCATGGTCCAGCGCGTCGGCGACGGCCACGACGTCATCGACACCGGCAAGCGCACCGGCCGCATCATGCAGGTCGGCAGCCAGCGCGTCAGCTCCATCGTCTATCAAAAGGCCAAGGATCTCCTCGCCTCCGGCTCCATCGGCGAGGTGAATCTGGTCGAGGCGTGGTGGGATCGCAACTCCGCCATCGGCGCGTGGGAATATTCCATTCCTCCGGACGCTTCCCTTGAGACCATCGACTGGGATCGATTTCAAGGCCGCGCTCCCAAGGTCGCCTTCGATCCCAAGCGTGTCTTCCGTTGGCGCTGCTATCGCGATTATGGCACCGGCGTCGCGGGAGATCTGTTCGTCCATCTGTTTTCCGGCATGCACTTTGTCACCGGAGCTATCGGGCCGACGCGCGTGTTTGCCACCGGCGGTCTGCGCTTCTGGAAGGATGGCCGCGATGTGCCCGACATCATGCTTGGCCTCTACGATTACCCGGCCACCGCGAAAATGCCGGCCTTCAATCTGGCCCTGCGCGTGAATTTCGTCGATGGCGGCAGCGAAAGCTCCGGCTTCCGCTTCATCGGCAGCGAAGGCATCATGACCATCGGCAACGGCGTCAGCCTCACGAAGCAGCCGAACGAAGCCCGTCCTGGCTACAGTATCGAAACCTTCCCGAAACAGGTGCAGGCCGAGTTCCTGAAACAGTATCGCGAAAAGTATCCCGAGCAGCGGCCCAACGTCGACTCCATGCGTCCCCAGGCCGATGAATCGTTTCTGCCGCCCCCGGGTTACAGCGACTCGCTCGATCATCACCGCAATTTTATTCACGCCGTCCGCACCCGCACTCCGGTCGTCGAGGACCCCACGTTCGGCTTCCGCGCCGCCGGACCCGCGCTGCTGTCGAATATCAGCTACTTTGAAAATCGCCAATGCGTGTGGGATCCGGAATCGATGACGCTGAAAGGGTAAAACCATGCAGAACGATCGCATTCAATTCGGACTCATCGGAGCCGGCGGCATGGGCATGGGCGACGCCCGCTATCAAACCGCGCTCGGATCGAAAATCGTTGCCGTCGGCGATCTCTACGACGGCCGGCTGGCCCGCTCCAAGGAAATCTGGGGCAATGACATCTTCACCACGCGCGACTATCGCGAGGTGTTGGCCCGCAAGGATGTGGACGCCGTCATCGTCGCCACGCCCGATCATTGGCACAGCCGCATCGCCATCGACGCGCTCGCCGCCGGCAAGGATGTCTATTGCGAAAAGCCGATGGTCCAGAAAATCGAGCAAGGCCATCAAGTGATCGAAGCGCAGAAAAATTCCGGACGGATTCTGCAGGTCGGCAGCCAGTACGCCAGCTCCTTGGTCTATCAAAAGACGCGCGAGTTGCTGGCCGCGGGCGCCATTGGCAAGCTGAATATGGTGGAAGCGTGGCTCGACCGCAACACCGCCATCGGCGCCTGGGAGTATTCGATTCCGCCCGATGCCTCGCCCGCCACCATCGACTGGGACCGCTTCCTCGGCTCCGCCCCCCAACATCCCTTCGACGCCGTGCGGTTCTTCCGCTGGCGCAACTATCGCGATTACGGCACCGGCGTCGCGGGCGACTTGTTCGTCCATCTGCTCACCGGGCTGCATTTTTCTACCGGCGCTATTGGACCGTCGCGCGTCTACGCGACCGGCGGCCTGCGCTATTGGAAGGATGGCCGCGACGTGCCCGACGTCATGCTCGCCACCATGGATTATCCGGATTTCAATCTCCGGCTGCGCGTGAATTTCAAAAGCAGCGAGCCGCAGGAGCGTTTCGGATTCCAGTTCATCGGCTCGGAAGGCATCCTAACCACCAGCTACAACGATGTGCAACTCGCGCGCCACCCGCGCGAAACCGAACCGGGCTACACCATCGACACGTTCCCGGAGGCGATTCAGAAGCGCTTTCTCGCTCAATATCATAAGCAGTATCCGCCCAGCCGCCCCACCGCCGACGGCATGCGTCCCGATAAGGACGATCTCTACGTCGCGCATTCCGACGCTCACCTGGAGCATCACCGCAATTTCCTGACCGCTATCCGCACCCGTCAGCCGTTTTTAGAGGACGCGACGTTCGGCCTGCGCACAGCCGGGCCGGCGCTGCTGACCAATACCAGCTATTTCG
>JBDTAT010000560.1:0-2590 GCA_039924505.1 Bryobacteraceae bacterium | reverse complement strand
CGGATGGCTCTAAGCGCCCGGCGCGGGTCCTATATACACAAGGATACTCTTCGCGCCAGCGGACGCCCGGAATTTTTAGTGTAACATTGCCGCCGGCACAAAACAAATTGAGCGCGGCGGCGTGTCGTTCTGCGCCGGGCTGCGGCGATTCCGAGTCGCGCGTCAGGTCTGCTGCCTCACGACGAAGTACGGTTGATTCGAGAGTTCCGGCCCGAAACCGGGATAGAGCGCCGCGGCGCCCGCTTCGCGGACTTCGAAATAGTACTGAAGCGGATATGGCGATTGCGTGTATTCCGCCGGGATTATCCCGCGATATTGGCGGTCGCGCCACGGCATTTCCTCCGTGCGCCACCGTTCTCCCTGATCGACGCGCCGGTAGAGCAGGGTCACTGTCTTGCCGTCCCCTTCGGGGAACGAAAGAGCCACTTCCAACGGTTTTCCCGGTTCAAAATAAGGGGCCGCGGCATGTTTGCAGGCGAGCGCGGGCCGCTGCGCGGGAGTCAGCACCGCCGCGATTGCGCGCCGCACGCGCACTGGATCGTTTGCTTCCGCCGGCGCCGGACCCGCTTCCGTCAAACGCTTTTCCATGTCCGCCAGATCGGCGTCGATCGCTGGAAGCCGGTCCATCCAGTGCCCGATCATCTGTGGATTCGGCCCGTAAGTAATATTCGAAGCGTAGACCGGTTGCGCAAGCGCGGCCATGCCGGCCCACGCATCGCGGGCCTGGCGGTAGGCTTTCACGGCCTCCGTCAACGCCGTCCGATCAGAAGTTCGTTCGTATAGCGACCATAGAATCGCGCTCCGTATTTTCCACGCGAAAAATTGTCCGATCCCGCTCTGCATTGCAACATCCGCGGCCACCCGCCTGAATTCGGGCGCGTTCCGGTTCGGCGCGGCCGAGTTCATACGGGTGAGATTTTTGGAAGCCGCGGCGGCAAGATCGCTCAACCACGCGGCCACTTCGTTGGCCGAGTATTTCGCGCCGGCCTTACCGTTCAGCAGAGCCTCCGCGCAATCCTCGATGGTAGTGAACAGTTGCGGATCGAGCGGGCTGACCGTGCCGAATTTCTTCGGGGAGGGCGTATCGCGATACGGCACCGACGAGTCCGGATCCACGATTGGCATATTCATATACATCTCGGGCCAATAGGAATTGTTCGACGCGGATGGATCGTGCGCGGTGGTGATAGTGGGGAGAATACGGCTCGCGTGCGCCAGCGCTTCCTCCGCGGGTCGCGCCGCGGCTTGAAACTCGCGCCGCAAATAACGCCGCCAGACTTCGGGGTCCGTCCCGGGGTTGTAGATCGATCGCCCCCACACACGATATTGATACCGGAATTTTTCCCAGTCGTGTTTCGGGTCGAGGCTTTTGTCGGCGTACGCATTCCGGCCGCCGGGCTTGCCGCTGCCCATGCGTCCCTTGAACGAAAGCGGTTCGCAGAGCTCGACGCCGAGGCTCCCGCAAAAGCTGAACGCCCGCCCGTAACCGGCCGCCATCGCCGGGTCTCCCCACAACAAGTGGCGCTGCGTTCCCGGCCAGATGCGGTACACGATGCCGTATTTCCGGTCCTCCCGCAGATAGTCTCCGTAACCATAACGCAGGAATCTGCGATCCGTTTCCGGATGATCCGACCACTCCAATTCGCGGATGGCCGCCTGATGATAAGGCATACCGAGGTGCTCGGCCCAGAACTTCGGCGCCATGCTCACCGGCATTCCGGTTCCCAACGCAATTTTGATGTGCCGTTCATCGGTGCCCTTGGCATGCACATCAATGTCAATCTGCCGGCCGCACTGCGGGATGGCGGCAAACAGTGTTTCCCAGAAATCGTAGCGTCCATCGGGAATCCCGCTTTCACCATGCACGCGGAAGCTGAGTCCCGTGATCGCCGGACAGGCTTTTAATACGGCCAGAAGTCCGTCGCGGCAGTAGGCGGCGTGCGTCTCCGGCGTCAGACCCGAGATCTTGTAGTTGGACGGATCGCGCCATTGGTACGCGTGCGACCACAGACCCAGATTGAATTGCAGACCGCGGGCCACGGTTTCTTCACCGATGAAGCGCAAGGTCTCGAGATTCCGGTCGCGCTCCGCGGTGGAAAGAGGATTGGCGCGCACCTTGTATCCCGGAACGTCCACGAGAAACGGATAAGCGAGGTAGAAATAGGCGTCGGGAATAGTGGGGATGCCACGGCCCGCGTTGTAGCCGATGCCGAGCGTCAGATTGAAGCGGCTGAAACGATTCGCGGCCAGGTTCGACAGATAGGCGCCCCACATTGCGCGATCGTAGAACCACGGCTTGTCTTCAATATCGCTGACGAAGCACCGGGCGCAACTGCGGACGGCATTGGCGGGCTTCTCCACTACCGGGGTTGAAACTTGCAGTGCGGTGCCCGCTCCGCCGCTGTACCGCGCGCGATCCGCGAGCTCGAGCACCGCGAAGACGACGCCGCGCGGATCGCTTCCCGCGGCGAGCAGCACGGGCCTGTCCCCGAGCTTGCCCGGAACCAGGCAGAGCGCCTCGGGCGTGGACGGAAGCGAGGCATGCGCGCTCCTGAGGATCTGTTGGGCCGCGGGCGCATTGGCCCCGGCC
>JBDTAT010000559.1:0-4921 GCA_039924505.1 Bryobacteraceae bacterium | reverse complement strand
GCCGGCTCGTTGCCCAGGTCGCGCGCGAAATTCTGCGCTTCGGCAACTATCCGTCCGGCCTCAGCGGCGGTGGCCAGCGCCTGATCGCCGCCCGGAACCACTACCGTAAACACGTCAATCCCCTTATCGTTTTTCTTGGGATCGGTAATGTGCATGTCCGGCTCATAGTTGCCGAGAATTGCGCCTTCGATGGCAGCCGAGACGAACCCCGGCGCGCCGTATTGCGCTTCCAGCACGAATGCGATGCGGCGCGTGTTCTTCGATTTCAGACCGCGAATGACGGCGCCAGTCAGATTCCGCAGCTCGGCCGATCCGAATTTTTCCGGCTTTCCGGCGCCCGCCGCCAGCAGCCGTTGGGCTTTCATTCCGGCCGGCCGATGGAGCGTCGCCGTCTCGGCCGCGGCTCCGCTAAACTCCTTCGCGGCGCGAATTTCGCCGAGCCATCCGCCGGTCAGCCGATTCGCGGATGCGCCCGCGGGCGTCTTTTCCTCGCCGCCCTCCTGCTCGAATCCCAGGATTACGAGCGCGTCGGCTTCAATTTGTTCGATAGGCTGAAATTGTATCTGAGTCTGCATAAGATCGTCTGCTAATATCGGGCGGGCTACTGCTTGGCGTGTCGTCGAATGGCCGCGCGCGCCTCATTTTCCATTTCGCGGTTTCGTTCCGCCTCGCGCTTGTCGTGGAATTTCTTGCCGCGGCCGACGGCAATTTCGCATTTCACGATGCCGTTCTTCAGGTACAGTTTGGTCGGCACCAGGGTGAGGCCTTTTTCACGCGTCTTCCCCAGGAGTTTGTCGATCTCCTGGCGGTGCAGCAGGAGCTTGCGGCGGCGGATTGGGTCGTGGTTTTCGCGGTTCCCGTGCGAGTATTGGCTGATGTGGGCGTTCACCAGCCAAGCCTCGTTGCCGGCTACCTCGGCATAGGCGTCGCTGAGCTGAATTTTGCTGTCGCGCGCGGCCTTCACCTCCGTGCCCGTCAGCACGAGGCCAGCTTCGTAGCGCTCCGCCAGGATGTAATTGTAAGCGGCGCGCCGGTTGTCGGTGAGGATTTTGATTCCGGTGTCCAACTTTGTCCTAAACGGCGGGAAACCAAACTGCGTCAAGCACTTATGTGAGCGGTTCGTGTTGCCGTACTACGCCCCCAAAGTGTAACACAAGCCGCCCCAGCCGAAACTAACATGATAAGCCGCAATAAGTTGCGCTGGATCAACATCCTGGCCATCTGGTGCCTGCTCGCTCCCAACGGTTTGATGGCCCGCTCCAAGAAGCCGCGAAAAGTGGACAAACTGATTCAGTCGGGCCAGACGGCCGAGCTGGCGCACGACTGGGACAAAGCGCTCGATTTCTACCTTCAGGCGGTCGCGGCCGACCCCTCCGACATTGGCGGGCAATTGTTCATGCGGCGGGCCCGGTTCCAGGCGAGCCAGAGCCATGTGGAGAGGGGCGAAAAACTGCGTTCGGATGGAAAACTCGAAGATGCGGTCAAGGAATTTGAGACCGCTGTCTATGACGATCCATCTTCGGCGATCGCGCTGCAGGACATGAAGCTGACGAAGCAGATGATTGTGGACGGCGCGAAACCCGGCGCCAAGCCCGAGGATCGCGGACTCACGCCGGAGGAACGCTCGAAAAAGGACGCGGCCCGGTCGGGGGCACGAATGGAAGGGCCGCCGGAATTAAAGCCGATTACGCGTGAAATTCATAGTTTGAAAATGAATAGCCAGCCGCCCAAAGTGCTTTACGAAACCGTCGGCAAGCTGGCCGGCGTCAACGTAATCTTCGATTCGCAGTATACGAGCCAGGGCAAGTCATTTAATGTCGATCTAAATAATTCAAGTCTCGAACAAGCGCTGGATTATCTGGCGATTATGACGAAAACGTTCTGGAAACCAATCTCCTCGAATACCATCTTCGTGGCGGAGGACAACATCCAGAAGCGGCGCGATTACGAAGACGAGGTCGTCAAGGTATTCTACGTCCGCAATGCGACCTCGGTGCAGGAATTTCAGGAGATTGCCACCGCCGTGCGGTCGTTGATCGAGATGCGGCACATCTATACCTACAACGCGCAGAAGGCGCTGCTGGTGCGCGGCACGGTGGACCAGGTGGCGCTGGCCGAACAGTTGATCCGCGATCTGGACAAGCCCAAGTCCGAGGTGGTAGTGGATTTCATCATCATGGAAGCCGACACCACCCATACGCGGAATCTCGCAGCCACGGTGTTCGCGAGCGGCCTGAATATGCCCGTTAGTTTTACTGGCGGGAGTGTTGTAAATAACAATAATAATAATAACAATAATGCCAATAACGGAACCGGCACGGGAGTTGGCACCGGAGTTGGCACCGGAGTTGGCACTGGAGTTGGCACCGGGGTTGGCACCGGGGTCGTTGGAACCGGGGTTGGCACCGGCACGGGCACGGGGACCGGGACGGGAACCGGAACGGGGACCGGTGTGATAACGCTCGGACAGCTCGGCCACATCGGGATCAACGATTTTTCGACCAGCCTGCCGGGCGCGCTGGTGGAAGCCGTCTTGAACGACAACAAGACGAAGGTGATGCAAGCGCCCGAGGTTCGGACCTCCGACGGCATGAAGACCGAGCTCCATATCGGCCAGAAAATCCCGTACGCTTCCGGCAGTTTTCAACCCGGAATCGGCTCGGTGGGCGTCAGCCCGCTGGTCAGCACGCAGTTTCAATTCGCCGAGGTGGGCGTCAATATCAGTCTGACGCCGCAAGTACACGGAACCGACGAAGTGACGCTGCACATCGAAGTGGAAATCTCGAACGTCGCCAATTATGTGAATCTGGGCGGCATCTCGGAACCAGTCATCTCGCAGGAGAAAAATTCCGCGGATGTCCGCATGCGCTCGGGCGAAATTAACGTGATGGGAGGTTTATCGCAGATTCAGGACTCACGGACGGTTAGCGGCCTTCCGGGTCTAGTGAACATTCCCATCCTGGGGCATTTCTTCGGGACCGAGACGCGGGAGCACGACCGCACGGAACTGTTGATTGCCATCGTTCCACACGTGGTCCGCACGCCGGAATATACGGAGCAAAATCTACAGACGATCGCGGCCGGCAGCGACGCTGTCGTAAAACTGAACTATGCGCCGCGGCCGGATGGGACGCCGGAGGCGGTTGCCCCGATGGCCACGCCCATTACACCGGGGCCTGCCGCGCCCCCGGTCCCCGCGCCCGCCGCGGTGTCCGGCCCGCGCGCGATGTTCCTGCCGACATCGGTCGAGGCGCCGCTGAGCGGCCCGGTAAATGTCGCCTTGCGCGTGGAGGGCGCCGAAGACTTGTATCAGACGCCCATCAAGATTACGTTCGATCCAAAAGTCTTGCGCTTGAACGACGTCTCATCGGGCGAGCTATTGACGCGCGGCGGCCAGAAGGTAACGGCAATTAAGGACATCCGCAATGACACGGGCGAGGCGTCGGTGACGTTTTCGCGGCTTCCGGGCGCGGCCGGAATCAGCGGCTCCGGGACCGTGGCGACGTTTACTTTCATGGCCATCGGGAAAGGCGACACCACCATCTCCGTTTCGGGGATGGACTTAAAGAATAGCCAATTGAAGACCGTTCCCGTCAGCCCGCCGGAATTGAATGTGACGGTGCGGTAGCTGGTAGCCAGCCGGATGAGGCCTTTGAAACGGACGCGGGAACGCGGACTGACGCTGATCGAGTTGATTGTCGCGTTCACAATCCTGATGGTGCTGACGACCATGGCGTTGCCGCTGGCGCGCTATAAAATGCGCCGCGAAAAGGAAAAGAATCTCAGCGAAGCGCTGCACGAGATGCGCACGGCGATTGACAAGTACAAGGATCTGGCGGACGCCGGGCAACTAGGCCCGCAGGATATGGATTCCTTCGGGTACCCCAAAAAGCTGGAAGTGCTGGTGGAGGGCGTGAAACTCAGCGGCCAGGTGGACAAGAAGATCAAACTGCTCCGGCGCATACCCAAAGACCCGATGACCAACACTTTCGATTGGGGCAAGCGCAGTATGCAGGACGATCCCAAAAGCGACAGTTGGGGCGGGCAGAATGTATTTGACGTCTATTCGAAGACAACCGACAAGGCACGAGATGGGACGCCGTATGCGGAATGGTGAGCGGTCGAGGGAAGCAAACGGCTTCACGCTGATCGAGCTGATGATCGTCATGACGGTCATCTCGATCCTGGTCGCCATTGCCGTCCCCATCTATCAAAAGTCGATCGTCCGGGCGAAGGAGACGGTGTTGCGGAACAACCTGTTCACGCTGCGCACGGTGATCGACGAGTACACCTACGACAAGCAGAAGGCGCCCCAGACGCTCGACGACCTGGTAAGCGAAGGCTATCTCCGGCAGGTCCCGATGGACCCCATGACAGGTTCGGACCAGTCGTGGCAAATCGTGATGGAAGACGCCCTAAACAGCACCAACCAGACCGAGCCTGGAATTTTCGACGTCCACAGCGGCTCCGACCAGAAGAGTCTGGATGGGACCCCTTACGCGGAGTGGTGACGGCCGATAGGCATACCAACCGCTCCCTCACGTGCCCAGAGGGCGCCCAGGCTCGGAAAGCAATCGATAGGGCGCGGCTCGGTAGCGGATTCGAATGCGGCTAGATGTCATGGTTATTTCGTGACAGACGCTTGGACACACTTCGGCCTCCTGATGATTTTGATAAATTCGCGCACGTTAGTCCGCCCGCCGCGGCGCGCCCGGAATTTTCTTGCGCGCTTTTGTTTATGGACTGCATGGGGACGAACTGACGTCCGTCCCCACACAGCGTGTAGAGAACGCTCACCGCAGGTACACCGGCCGGCTTGCGATTCCCTTGGATCAGCGCTCCCGCCCAAGAAAACGCTGATTTTCGGGAACCGTTCGCTCGAGACCGGCTACTTATAACGGCTCGCTCTCTCTTTTTCAGA
>JBDTAT010000558.1:0-6998 GCA_039924505.1 Bryobacteraceae bacterium | reverse complement strand
TAGTCCGCGGCCAATCGCTTAATCCGCGGCGAGCGCCGTATCCGGCACTTCACGCGGCTTCTTCATGAGTTCAACGTCCAGACACAGCGACTGGAGCTCGCGGATCAGTACGTTGAAGGATTCCGGCACGCCGGGTTCGGCGGCCGCTTCTCCCTTGACAATCGCTTCGTAGATCTTGGCGCGCCTGTACACGTCGTCGGACTTCGCCGTCAACAATTCCTGGAGCACATAAGCGGCCCCGTAGGCCTCCAGCGCCCAGACTTCCATTTCGCCGAAGCGCTGTCCGCCGAACTGCGCCTTGCCGCCCAGCGGTTGTTGGGTGATCAGCGAGTAGGGCCCGATGGAACGCGCGTGGATCTTGTCGTCCACCAGATGCGACAGCTTCAGCATATAAATTTGACCGACCGTCACCGGCTGCTCAAACGGCATACCGGTCATTCCGTCGTGGAGTTGGATCTTGCCCGATCCGGGCAGGCCCGCTTCCTTTAACTGCGCTTTGATGTCCTTTTCCGTAGCCCCGTCGAACACCGGCGTCGCGAAATGCTTGCCCAGTTTTTCGGCCGCCCAACCCAAGTGAGTCTCCAGAATCTGACCCACGTTCATACGGGAAGGCACGCCGAGCGGATTCAGAACAATCTCCACCGGCGTTCCGTCGGGCAGATACGGCATGTCCTCATCGGGAACGATGCGCGCGATGACGCCCTTGTTGCCGTGGCGGCCGGCCATCTTATCGCCGACCGACAGCTTGCGCTTCATGGCGATGTAGACCTTCACCAGCTTGATGACGCCGGGGGGCAGCTCATCGCCCTTCTTCAACTTCGCCGTTTTTTCCTCGGTGATCTTTTCGAGCACCGCGATCTGGCGCGAGGTCATCTCCTCGATTTCGTCGATCTGCTCATTCAGACGCGCGTCTTTATCTTTCAGCTTCAGCCGCTTCAGATCGCGCGCGCGCAGCTTTTCGATCAAGTCGCGCGTCAGATCGACGCCCTTGGCCAATAACCTCTTGTTGGTCTTCTCGTCGTGCAGATCGGCCAGCACCTGCTTGCCATCCAGCAGGTTTGAGAGGCGCTTGCTGCGCTCGTCGTTCAAAATGCGCTTTTCATCGTCCAGGTTGCGATGTAACCGCTCGACCTGCGTTTCCAGAATCGATTTAGAGCGCTCGTCCAGCTCGGCGCCCTTGCGCGAGAAGACTTTGCAATCGACCACCGTGCCCTCAATACCCGGAGGGCAGTAGAGCGAGGCGTCCTTCACGTCTCCGGCCTTTTCGCCGAAGATCGCGCG
Organism: Bryobacteraceae bacterium; assembly: GCA_039924505.1. Classification (GTDB taxonomy): domain Bacteria; phylum Acidobacteriota; class Terriglobia; order Bryobacterales; family Bryobacteraceae; genus JBDTAT01. Next base: position 5,717 of record JBDTAT010000558.1, on the reverse strand, counting down.
CAACAATTTCTCCTCCGGAGTGAGCTGCGTTTCGCCCTTCGGCGTCACTTTGCCCACCAGAATGTCGCCCGGCCGGACGGTGGCGCCGACGCGAATAATGCCGCTTTCGTCCAGGTTCCGCAGGAAACTCTCGGCGATATTCGGAATGTCGCGCGTGATCTCTTCCGGACCCAGCTTCGTGTCGCGGCCCTCGATTTCAAACTCTTCAATGTGAATGGAGGTGTAGTAATCCTCCTTCACCAGCTTCTCGCTGACGACAATGGCGTCCTCGAAGTTGTACCCGCGCCACGGCATGAAGGCCACCAGAACGTTGCGGCCGAGCGCCAACTCGCCGTTTTCCGTACACGGACCGTCGGCCAGCACATCGCCCTTCTTCACGCGCTGATGCTGGTACACAATAGGCTTCTGGCTGATGCAGGTATTCTGGTTTGACCGCTTGAATTTGGTGAGCTGGTAGATGTCGGCGCCCACTTCACGCGAAAGCTGGCCTTCGTGGGCCGCGCCGCCTTCCACGCGAACGATGATGCGCTCGGAATCGACCGAATCGACGATACCGGGACGTTTGCAGATGACCACCGCGCCCGAGTCGCGCGCCGTCACACGCTCCATGCCGGTGCCGACGAAGGGCGCTTCGGCGCGCAGCAGTGGAACCGCCTGGCGCTGCATGTTCGATCCCATCAACGCGCGATTGGCGTCGTCGTTTTCAAGGAACGGAATCAGGCTGGCCGCCACCGAGACCAATTGTTTCGGGCTGACGTCCATGTACTCGATCTCGTCGCGATGCTTCAACACGAAGTTGCCGGCCTGCCGCGCGTTGATCAGGTCGTCCACCATGCGGCCGTTCGGGTCCAACTCCACGTTCGCCTGCGCGACGATGTACTTGTCTTCCTCCCAGGCGGAGAGGTAGTCGCAATGCGCCTCAATTTCAGGCGGCTGTTTTTTCGACTTGGTGGCCTTGGTGACATCCGCCCGCGGCAACACATCGCCGACCTTGAAATCGGTGTCGCCGGGATTCAGGATTTTGACGTCGTCAATCACGACGCCGCCCTTGACGCGCCGGTACGGACTTTCAATGAAGCCGTACTCATTGATGCGCGCAAAACAGGAGAGCGACGAGATCAAGCCGATGTTCGGACCCTCGGGCGTTTCAATCGGGCAGATGCGGCCGTAGTGCGTCGGATGCACGTCGCGGACTTCGAAGCCGGCGCGCTCCCGCGACAACCCTCCCGGTCCAAGAGCCGACAATCGGCGTTTGTGGGTAATCTCGGAGAGCGGATTCGTCTGATCCATGAACTGGGAGAGTTGGCTGGAACCGAAGAATTCGCGGATAGCGGCCATCACGGGTTTGGCGTTCACCAGGTCGTGCGGCATGGCCGTCGACATTTCCTGGTAGACCGACATCTTTTCTTTAATAGCGCGCTCCATGCGCACCAGGCCGATGCGGAACTGGTTTTCGAGCAGCTCGCCGACCGCGCGCACACGGCGGTTGCCGAGGTGATCGATGTCGTCCACCGCGCCAATGCCGCGGCGGAGTTTCAGCAGGTACTGGATGGTATCGGTGAAGTCCTTCTGATCGAGCGTGCGGCGGTCGAGCGGACCCTTCGCGGCATTCTGCGGGTCGTCGAGCCAGCGCTGCGGGGCGTAATCGGCCTTGTCATGCAGCTTGATATTGAACTTCATCCGGCCCACGCGCGAGAAGTCGTATTTGCGGGGGTCGAAAAACATTCCCTGGAATAATTGCGTGGCGGTATCGAGCGTGGGCGGATCGCCGGGCCGCAACTTGCGGTAAATCTCCAGCAGCGCGTCGCCCTGGCTCTTCACGGGGTCTTTCCGCAGCGTCACCGAAACCACATTGCCGGCGTCGTCGCGCTCCGGGAAGAAAATCTCGAAGTTCGAAATATTGGAATCGCTGAACCGTCCGATAATCGCGGGGTTCAACTCGTGATTGGCTTCGATCAGCACCTCGCCAGTATCCAGGTCCACGACGTCGGAGGCGATGTAGGCGCCTTCCAGATCGTTGGCGGCAACCTCCACCATCTCGATCTTCGCCTTCTGAATGTCCTTGTACACCGAAGCGGTGATCTTGCGGCCTTGCGGCACCACGGCGTCGCCGCCTTTGGTGTTGATGGCGTGCGACAACTTCAGACCGATGAGGCCGTCGGAGAGCTTCCAGAACAGCTTCTTTTCCTTGATCGCGATGTTGGCTATTTTGTAGAACGCGTGCAGGATGTCGGCATCGCTCTTAAAACCGAGCGCCCGCAGAAACACGGTGCCGTAAAATTTCCGTTTGCGGTCGATACGGACGTAGAGGAGATTCTTGTTGTCGTACTCGAACTCCACCCAGCTTCCGCGGTAGGGAATGATCTTGCCGAGGTAATAGCCCTGGGCCTGGACGCGCTCGAAAAACACGCCGGGCGAACGATGGAGCTGGGAGACGATGACGCGCTCCGTGCCATTGATGATGAACGTGCCGTTCTCGGTCATCAGCGGAATTTCGCCGAAGAAAACTTCCTGTTCCTTGATGTCGCGGATGGTCTTGACGCCGGTCTCGGCGTCCTTATCGAATACTGTCAGGCGGATGGTTACTTTCAGAGGGGCGGCGTACGTCATCCCGCGCTCCTCGCATTCCGGAACATCGTACTTCAACTGCAGGCTGACAGGATCGCCGCAACGGTTGCAGAACGTGACGATGTTCTTATTGAAGGTGCCGCAACGCGGACACAACACGTCGCCCGAATGAAACGGATCGGTTTGGATGGTGGCGCCGCAAGCCGGGTTCCGGCAGGTGGAGCGCAGGTGATGCAGCCCCTTCAGGTTTCCGCACTTGCACTCCCAGTTGCCGATCGCGAAATCGACGAACTCGAGCTGCGACAGCCCGCGGAAATCCGAGATCGGGAATACAGAGTTGAAGACGCTCTGGAGTCCGGTATCCTCCCGCTCGCTGGGAAGAAGGTCCATTTGCAGAAAGCGTTCATAGGAATTCTTCTGAACTTCGATCAAGTTCGGGATCGGAATCGAGGTTTTGATTTTGGAAAAATCGACTCGTTCGCGGACAACGCCTTGTGCCACGTTTTGCATTTCCACTCCTCAGGATCGAACAGCAACGACGCCGGCGTGCCGGGATCAACCGCCCGTCCGCGGCGGGTTCGCAGCGGCAGGACGAAGGAACGGCGGCAGCCGGGGATCGGCACGAATCAGTTCGGCATCTTGTACAGAAAAATCAAACCGGGAGACATTCCACCGGCGCGAATACACTGCGGAATACGAAAACGTGCGCAGGGCAAAGCCGCGCGCCAGTTCAGGCGAACTGCACGCCAGATCACGATATAAGGGATTCACAAGCGCAAGGTCCGGCGTCTTCCCTGGAATCTCGCGCACAACGGAGCACGGCGGCAACGTGTTTTCGACTTCTACTAAGGGCACCGCCGCGCCCTGTGCGCTCTCCGGTAAAGCTCTTCTTAACGATAGCAGACTCCCTTGAGCACGTCAAATGCCACTTCCCGCCAAGCAGCCAAGCGGCCACCGCCGCGTGACGGGCCTGAATGAAATCGCGGCATATAGAAACCAGCCGGGCCGTCCCGATGGGCCGCGGCCAGCCGGATACTTTGCAAAGAGCGCACAGGGGCGACCGCGCGCCGTTATGCGCGAGTTTCCACAGGCGGACGGGCGTCGACCGCCGGTTGCGCTACTTTACTTCGACAGTGGCTCCGGCATCGACGAACTTCTTTTTGATCGCCTCTGCTTCGTCCTTGTTGACGCCTTCCTTGACCGGCTTTGGCGCGGCGTCCACCAGATCCTTGGCTTCTTTCAATCCGAGGCTGGTAACTTCGCGAACGGCCTTGATGACGTTAATCTTGTTGGCGCCCACCGCGGTGAGAATAACCGTAAATTCGGTCTTCTCTTCCGCCGCCGGAGCAGCCGCTCCGCCGCCCGGGGCCGCCACGGCAGCCACGGTCGCCGCCGCCGCCGAAACGCCGAGCTTTTCCTCTAGCAACTTGACAAGCTGAGACGCTTCGAGCAGCGTCAAGCCCTGAATTTGATCCGCAATCGCTGTGATATCCGCCATTTTCCTTTACGCTCCCTACCTGGTTAAAATCGCTTCCCGGTCTATAGTCCGGCGGCTTCTTTTGAAACCCGCGCAAAACGGAGTGCGGCGCGAAACCGTTTCTTCCACCGACGTTGGTGCGCGCCGCACCCTTTGCGCTTGCTAGCCGCCATTATGCTTGAAACTTGTTTTCCTTGATACCCTGATCGACGACCACGGCCACGTTGCGGCCCACTGCATTGACTACGCTCACGAGCCGTTGCGCCGGCGCCTGAATCAGGAACAGCAACTTCGATAGAATCTCTTCGCGGGACGGCAGCGCCGACAATTCCTGAATGGAGGCGAGGTTGATAACGCGGCCCTCGACCATTCCCGAACGGAACGTGAACGCCGGATTGGTCTTCGCATACGCGCTCAGCGCCTTGGCCAGCGCCACCGGATCGGACTCGGTGAAGGCGAGCGACGTCATGCCCTTTAGATTCCCAAGCAACTGTCCGGCCGGGGTGCCTTCGGACGCCTTCGCCGCCAGATTGTTCTTCACCACCTGGTAGTGCGCGCCGGCGCCGCGGACCACTTTGCGCAGCTCGAAATCCTGCGACACGGTCAGTTTATCGAAACCGTTGACGAAGATATGCTTCGCCTTTTCCAGGGCCTTCCGGAGGGCCTCGACGTCTTTAATCTTGTCGGCTTTCTTTTTCATGTCTTTCTCCGCGGAAGACTACAGCAGGAATTCATTTCTCATCTACTTCTACTTTTCTATGGGCTTGGCGTTGTAGACGGACACGTCCAGATGCACGCCCGGGCCCATGGTGGAGCACAGGGTCGCGCTCTTGACGTACTTCCCTTTGGCCACCGCGGGTTTCGCCCGCAGAACGGCTTGAATGAGACTGTCGGCGTTTTGGACCAGCTTGCCAGTCTCAAAACTGACTTTACCGACCGGAACGTGAATCACGCCGGTTTTATCGACGCGAAACTCCACTTTGCCGGCCTTGATTTCTTTCACTGCCTGGGTAATGTCGTTGGTCACGGTGCCGGTTTTCGGATTGGGCATCAGGCCGCGGGGTCCAAGAACTTTACCCAACCGGCCGACCGAGCGCATCATGTCCGGGGTGGCGATGACGGCGTCGAAATCCGTCCACCCCTCGGTCTGGATCTTCTGCACCATATCTTCGCCGCCGATAAAATCCGCGCCCGCCTGTTCGGCTTCCTTCAACTTGTCGCCAGAGGCGATCACGAGAACTTTTTTCGATTTGCCCAAACCGTTGGGCAGAACCACCGTGCCGCGCACCATCTGGTCGGCGTGCTTAGGGTCCACTCCCAGGCGCATGTGCAACTCGACGGTCTCATCGAATTTGGCGAACTTGACCTTCTGAACGAGGGGAACCGCTTCGCCAAGCTGGTAGGGACGCTGCTCAACTTGCGCAGCGGAGGACTGATACTTCTTGCCTATTTTAGCCATTGATCCTCATTGGTGCAGACGGCCCCATCCGTAAAAAACGTTGGAAGCCTCCCACTGAGCGCACGTTTCAATAGAAACGCAACCCTTAGACTAACGTAACGGGATGCGATCTGTCAAATTGCAGAATGCCGCGCGGGTGTACGACTTGAAAGTGATGAATTTGCTGGATTCTTTTTTTGCGACTCAAATCCGTGCGTATATAGTACGCTAGGA
>JBDTAT010000557.1:0-2843 GCA_039924505.1 Bryobacteraceae bacterium | reverse complement strand
TCCGCCAGGATTTTATTCCTTTTAATTTCTCAGCCAGCGGCAAAACGTCGGGCCGGCTCGTCTTCGCGGGCTACGGCATCACCGCCAAGGAGTACCACTACGACGACTACGCCGGCATCGACGCGCGTAACAAAATCGTCATCGTTCTCCGCCATGAGCCGCAGGAGTTCGATGAGCATAGCGTCTTCGCCGGCAAGGTCTACACCGCGCACTCGCAGTTCGCGAGCAAAGCCATCAACGCGAAACTGCACGGCGCGCGCGGCGTCATCCTGATTAACGACGTCTACGCGCACTCCGGCGCGGATGGAGATTTCGAATCCTTCGGCAGCACCGCCGGACCGGACAACTCCGGCATTTTCTTCGTGCAAATGAAAGCCTCCGTCGCCGAACAGTGGCTGGCCGCGACCGGCAAAAAACTAAAGGATATCGAGACCGGAATCGATAAGGATTTAAAGCCGCGATCTTTCGACTTGCCGGCCGGCGATAACGCGCAGCTTGCCGTCGATATTGAGCGCCAGGTGAAAACCGTACACAATGTCGGGGCCTATATCACGGGGAACACTCCGGAATATGTCATCGTCGGCGCGCACTACGACCATCTCGGCCTCGGCGGGAAAGACTCGCTGGCCCCGTCAGCGATCGGAACGGTGCATCCGGGCGCCGACGATAACGCCTCCGGAACGGCCGGGGTACTGGAGTTGGCGCGCTACTTCTCCACGCAGCCAAAACAAAAGCGCGGCATCTTGTTTTTGACCTTCGCGGGCGAGGAACTCGGGCTTTTGGGTTCTTCCTACTACGTCCAACATCCGGAGCTGCCGATTTCAAACGCCGTCACCATGCTCAATATGGATATGATCGGGCGCATCCGCGAGAACAAAGTGTATATCGGTGGCGCCGGCACCGGCACCACGCTGAAAGCTGCTCTGGACGGAGCGGCCGCGCACTCCGGTCTCGTGCTCGACGAATCCGAAAAGGGCGGCTATGGCTCCAGCGATCACACATCGTTCACCTCCGCGCAGGTGCCGGTGTTGTTCTTTTTCTCCGGTCTTCACGCGGATTATCACCGCCCTAGCGATACCTGGGATAAGATCGACGCTCCCGATGCAGTGAAACTGCTTCATCTGGTGGCCGATGTAACCGCCGAGTTGGCTTCGGCGCCGGGCCGCCCCCAGTACGTGCGCGTCGCGGAGCCGCACAGTTCGTTGGCCGATTCTTCGAGCGGCGCCGGCGGCTACGGGCCGTACTTCGGCAGCATCCCGGACTTCACCGAATTGCCCAACGGCGTGCGGTTCGCCGACATCCACGACGGTTCGCCGGCCGCCAAGGCGGGCCTTCGCGCAGGTGACATCCTGACCGAGTTCGACGGCAAGCCTATCCAGAACCTCTACGATTTCACCTATGCCTTGCGGTCCAAAAAGCCCGGCGATGAGGTACTGGTGAAGGTGGTCCGGAAGGATAGAACATTTGATGCGAAAGTACTGCTCACAGCCCGCCACTGAAATGGCATACTAAATCAGATCCCAATGCCTAACACTGCGCCATCCATGACCTTCCCAGATGCGGCCCAAGCGGCCTGGAAGCTGCCGCCTCTGATTTTGCACCCGTTTGCCGACGCCTCCAGCCCCACCAGCCTGGTTGAAAGTTCACGCGCCAGTCTGATGTTACAAGGCCTGCTGCCGACCGGCGAACGAACCAGCGAAGAACTGGACCGCACTTTACTGGAGGGCCGGTACGCCGAGATCCGCATGTTGTTCTACGTCGGCCGCGATCTGCTGCGGTGGATCGAACAGTGCCTGGAATTCGCCGGGCATCATCACGACCTGCATGGCCGGAACATCAAGTTCCAGAGCTTTGCCGCCTACCTGATCCAGAACCCGCCGGCCGCGGTGCAGAACAAATTGCGCAAGTGGGGCGTGGGCGATTTCAAGGCCATCTTCTCGCGCGCCATGGGTCTGAACGCAATGTTTGCCGAGGTTCCCGGCCGCGACATCCTCACCGACGACTTCGTTCGCACCTATTACCGTTACGCCGATATCCTGTTCGCCTGCCGCCAGCAAACCGTATTCGGAGAAATCGCGCCGGCGGAGTTCGATTTCGATTTATACGCCTCCGGCGAGTACTCCCGCATGTTGGAAAAATCCTGGGAATAGTAATGCCCCACGCCGGCAGTCCGCACACCCGTAGCTTATTTTCCCGATAGTCTACACCGCACCCTCCCGCCGCCCACCCACGGATCGTTTTTCGCCAACCGGCTGCTATCATACTCTTATCGACTCGCACGCTAAAAAGGAGTTTTATTCATGCGGCCCCCGCTCTTGCTCCCTCTAATCTGCTTTGTGCTACTGGCGCCGGCGTTCGGACAAACGTCCAAGCCGCTGCCGAACGGCGTCACCCCGAACGGCGTCACCAAAGTGACCTCCGTCGAAGGCATCACCGAATATTCGCTGGCGAACGGGCTGCGGCTGCTGGTCTTCCCCGACCTATCCAAACCCACCGTCACCGTGAACGTCACCTACCTGGTCGGCTCGCGGCATGAAGGCTCGGGTGAAGCCGGCATGGCCCACCTGCTGGAACACATGGTCTTCAAGGGCAGTCCCCGGCACACCAACATTCCGCAGGAATTGACCGAGCATGGCGCCCGCCCCAACGGCTCCACCGCCTGGGACCGCACCAATTATTTCGAGACCTTTCAGGCCAGCGAGGAGAACCTGCGCTGGGCGCTCGATCTGGAATCCGACCGCATGGTAAATTCCTTTATCCGGAAGGAAGATCTCGACAAGGAATTCACGGTCGTCCGCAACGAGTTTGAGCGCGGCGAGAACAGCCCGTTCGGCGTTCTGTTT
>JBDTAT010000556.1:0-4430 GCA_039924505.1 Bryobacteraceae bacterium | reverse complement strand
AGGCCGACGGGAGAGAAGTCCGCGAAGGTGTCGGCTTTCAGTTGCTCGAAGGCTTGCGGGTCTTCGTGTTTGAGGACGATTTGCCGGCTGGTGAGGCCGTGTTTAAATGCGTTGTTTTTGGAAACTTCCTTGCCGGCTTCGGTCTTGGGGCCGGTGGAGAGCTGGGAGTTGGCGCGGTTGGCGTCGAGTTGAGCAGTTGAAGTCATAGGAATCTCCTTTTCGATCTAGGAACACGCGCAAAACGGAGCGCGGCGCGCCCTTTGCGCTATGTAATTCATAGCATGGAGGACGCGGATTCCGAACTATTGGATTATCGAAAGCGGGTTGCGGGCCTTTGTTTGATGGGATCGAAAAAATATTTGGAGGTTGTGAACGGATTTGAATAACCGCTCCCTCGCGGCGAGCGGCTCGGAAAGCGGCAGCACGTTACACGTTAAGGGGTGGCTTATTTTTTTACAGGCGCGCTGGGTTTGGGCGCTATCGTTTTGTGAATCGGCGGGGTCGCGCGATGGGCGGGGGCGGCGTAAACGTGGCGGAAGGTGATGGAAATTATCCGCACCGGAGTTAGCGGCTTGTCCTGTGCGTTGCGCGGCACGCGGGCGATTTTCCCAACCAGTTCCTGCCCCTCCACTACCTGGCCGAAGATGGTGTAGCCGGCGTTCAGGCTGGGGTACGGCGCTTCGGTGATGAAGAATTGCGAGCCGTTGGTATCCGGACCGGAGTTCGCCATTGCCAGACGGCCGGGAACGTCGAACTTCAAATCGGGCGAATACTCATTCTTAAACTGGTAACCCGGGGCGCCCATTCCGTTTCCAATGGGATCGCCGCCCTGAATCATGAAACCTGGAATCACGCGATGGAACGTGGTGCCGGGATAGAGCGGGCGCCTGGTCTTCTGGCCGGTGCGCGGATCGGTCCATTCCTTGGCGCCGCGCGCCAGCCCGACGAAATTGCTCACCGCAAGCGGCGACTGCTTTTCGTACAACAGGCACGTGATGTTGCCCATCGACGTGTGAATGGTGGCATAGTAACCGGGCGCGAGGGGCGGCTTCGCCGGAACGGGCACGGCGGCGGGCTTGGGTTTGACGGGCGCGTGCGCTGGAGGGGTCGAGGACTGAGCTAACGCGGCTGCGGCAATAAACGTCAGTGCGAAAAAACTTCTCATTATAGGCGATTATACTGCAAATTCCTGCGATTGCAGATCGGGCACGGATTTTGGTCGCGCCGATGAGCCGGTTGCTGTAACGGGACAGGCAACCGCTCCCTTGCGCGGCGGTAGCCGGACACAAATAGAGGCGCTAAAACGCCCTGGGCAACCGCTCCCTCACGGTCACGGCTCGGAGAGGGGGCGCTAATCGTGGAAGGCCACGGAGCGGACCAGTTTGATGGCGGGGTGTTCGAGCAGCCTTTTGGCTACGCTGCCGGGCACGGGTTGATCGGTCTCCATCACTTCGATCGCTTCGAGGGCGGCGCCGGGGGTGGCGGGGGAGTCCTGGCGGCCGACTGAGAAATTGGCAATGTTGATGCTGCTTTGGCCTAACACGGTTCCGACGAAACCAATGACGCCGGGCACATCCTCATTCCGGAGAAACGTCAGGTGTCCGGTGAGCGGCGCTTCGCAGTAAATGCCGTCCACCTGAATCAAACGCGGACGGCCAAGCACGACCGAGCCTTCGACCGTCGTGAGACCGGCATCGGTTTCCAGCTCCAAGCGCACGGCGTCGACGTGTCCGGCGCGTTTCTCGCGCCGCTCCGCTATGTCGAGACCGCGGTCGGCAGCGATCTGCACGGCGTTCACCACGTTCGCCTTGCGCGCGAGCGACCGCGACAGCACGCCGGCGAGACCGGCGTTCCGGATTAGGTGCGTACTGGTTTCGGCGATTTTGCCCAGATAAACCATCCGCACCATGTGGGGATTGGCGTTGGCCAGATACGCGGCGAACGTGCCCAGGCGTTCGGCGAGGGCCACATATGGCTCCAGCGCGCGATATTGTTCGGCCGTGATGGCGGGCATATTGGCGGCGTTGATGGCCGCGCCGCCGCGCAGGTATTCGACAAGCTGTTCGGCGATACGGACGCCGACCATTTCCTGCGCCTCCTCGGTGAGGCCGCCGATGTGGGGCGTGGCGATGACATTCTCCATGGCGAGCAGAGGTTCGCCGGCCGCGGGCGGCTCGGTTTGAAAGACGTCGAGGGCGGCGCCGGCCACCTGGCCCGAGAGCAAGGCGTCCTTCAGCGCGTCGGCGTCGATCAATTCGCCGCGCGCGCAGTTGACGATGCGCACGCCGGTCTTCATCGAAGCGAATGCCTCCGCGTTGAGCATTTGCAGGGTCTCGGAGGTGAGGGCGACATGCAGCGTGATGAAATCGCTGGCCGCGTAGAGGGTGGCCAGATCGACCAGTTCGACGCCGAGGTCGGAGGCGGTGTGCGAGTTCACATACGGGTCGCCGGCGAGGATGCGCATTTCAAACGCGCGGGCGCGGCGCACCACTTCGCGTCCGATGCTGCCGAGGCCGACGATGCCGAGGGTTTTGCCGCGCAGCTCGTGGCCGAGAAATTTCTTCTCCTCCCACTTGCCGCTCTTGGTGGAATCGCTGGCTTGGGGAATGGAGCGCGCGATGGCGAGCATCAGGCCGAGCGTATGCTCGGCGACGGCGACCGCGCTGCCGCCGGGAGTGCTCATGACAAGGACGCCGGCGGTGGTGGCGGCTTCGACGTCGATATTCTCAAGACCGGCGCCGGCGCGCCCGATGACGCGCAGTTTGGGAGCGGACGCCAGCACCTGTCGTGTTATCGGGATGACGCCGCCGGCCACCAGCGCATCGGCGGATGCGAGATGCTGCGCGTATTCCGCCGGGCTTGACACAATCACCTCCCAGCCGGGCTGCGAGCGCAACAATTCGACGCCGGCCGGCGCGAGCGGTTCAGCAACTAGAATCTTCATTGAGGATTTCTTTCACGCGGGCACGGCAGCGCCGGCCAGGGCGGCCCCAGCGTAGACGTTTTGGACAGCCGCGACGCCGGCGCCGAATTTCACGGGGAATCCGTTGGCGGCAAGAATGATTTCGAGCGCACCGACGAGAGCGAACAGGTCGGCGAAATCGAAATAGCCGAGGTGCGCGACGCGGAAAATCCTGCCCTTCATCTCGCCCTGGCCATTGTTGACGATCATGCCGAAGCGGTTGCGGAATTCCTTCACCAGGACGCCGGAGTCGAGACCCGGCGGCGATTGGATGGCGGTAACGGAGCCGCTGGGAGAGCCGGGGGAAAACAGTTCCAGCCCGAGCGCGGTGGCAGCGGCGCGCGTACCGGCGGCCAACAGACGCGCGTTTTCGATCAGCTTGTCCATGCCTATCGACTGGATATATTTCAAGGATTCGTGGAGCGCCAACAGCAGCGACGTGGCGGGCGTCCAGCTCGATTCGCCGTTGAGAGCGTTCTTCCGTTCCTGCTTCAGATTGAAATAGAACCGCGGGAGGGTAGCGGTTTCCTCATGCTTCCAGGCTTTCGCGCTTAGCGAGAGAAAGGCCAAGCCCGGAGGAATCATGAAGGCTTTTTGCGAGCCGCCGATGACGACATCCAGCCCCCAGGCGCCGATATCGAGCGGCATAGTGCCCAGGCCGGTGATGGCATCCACCACGAAGATGGCGCCGGTGGAGGCGATGGCTTGTCCCATGCCGCGGACGTCGTGTTCGGTTCCCGTGGAAGTTTCCGATGCCTGGACGAAAACGCCGCGCGCGTTCGAATGTTCGCGGAGCGCTGCTGCGACGCGGCCGGCGGCGACGACTTGCCCGTAGGGCGACTCCAGGACGATGGGGTTGAGGCCGAAGGCGCGGGTCATCTCCACCCAACGCTCGCCGAATTTTCCGGCTGAGCAGACGATCACTTTATCGCCGGCCGAAAACAGATTGGTGACGGATGCCTCCATGGCCCCGGTGCCGGAGGAGGTTAGGGGGAGCACGTCGTTGGAGGTTCCCATCACGTCTTTCAAGCCGGCGAGAACGGCGCGATAGAGGTTGCGGAAGTCTTCGGTGCGGTGGTGAATATCGGCGCCCATCATCGCCTGGAGCGCCTTGGGATAGAGCGGCGTGGGGCCGGCGGTGAGCAGACGTTGCTTCTTTACATGCATGAGATATGGGTTACCTATTAGAATAACAAACGGAATGCCTCTGCTCGAACAAATCCAGAAAGACATGATTGCGGCGATGAAATCGAAAGACGAAGCGCGGCTTTCGGCTATCCGCATGATAAAGACGGCCCTCAAAAAGGTAGAGGTGGACCAGATGAAGCCGCTGGATGAAGCGGGCGAGTTGGCGGTGCTGAGCTCCCTGGTGAAACAGCGGCACGAGTCCGCGGACATGTTCCGCAAAGGCGGGCGGCCGGAACTGGCCGATAAAGAAGAGGCGGACGTGAAGGTTATTGAATCCTAC
>JBDTAT010000555.1:0-3001 GCA_039924505.1 Bryobacteraceae bacterium | reverse complement strand
ACCTGCAGCAGTTTAGCAAGCTCAGCCCGCAGGAGCGCCAGCGATTGCGCAAGCAATTGGAGATGTTCCGCCAGCTTCCGCCGGAACGGCAGAATGCGGTTCGCAAGTTGTGGAGTAATTTCCAAACGTTCCCCCCGGATCGCCAGCAGGTGGTTCAGAAGGAATACAAGAAGTTGAGTTCCATGCCGGAGGCCAAGCGCGCCCAGCAAATGAACAGCGAAGAGTTCCGCAATAAGTACAACCCGGATGAGCGCGATTTTCTGAGCCAGATGACAGGCACGCCGCCCAAATAGGTCGCCGCGCCGCGGACCGCCGGATCGGACTCCAACTCCTCCCCCGCGCTCGACGAAATTCCCTATCCCCCCGCTTTTCCAGGATTCGTTGAACTGCTATACTGAAGATGCGTTTGATCGTCTCGCAAAACCTGGTTGAGATCTCCTTTCTGCCTCGTAAAGCCCGCGTCAAATGTAGGAGACATATGAAGAACATCTTTGTAGGCAACTTGGATTTTGGCGCAACCGAAGAATCTCTTCGGTCTGCATTCGAGGCGTACGGCGCCGTGGAGCGCGTCAGTGTCGTCACAGATCGCGATACGGGCCGCTCGCGTGGCTTCGCGTTTGTTGAGATGACGGATTCGGCCGAGGCCGACCGTGCTATCAACGCGCTGAATGGTTCTAATCTCGGCGGTCGCGCAATCAACGTAAATGAAGCGAGACCGAAAGCCGAAGGCGGCGGTGGAGGGCGGCGCGAGCGTCGCTGGTAAACCGTTTTATCTCATCCCGCTCCCGTTCCTTGGACGGGAGCGGCCTAACAAATTTGGAGGAAGCCCATGGGCAGCCGCTCACGCGATACGTTCAAGAAGCGTCAGAAGGAAGTCGCCCGCGCGGAAAAGCAACAGGAAAAGGCCGCGCGCCGTCTGCAACGGAAGACGACGGAAAAGCGTCCATTGGACGACCTGATCGGCGACATTGAGGAATTCGCGCCCAAGGAACTGTCTCCCGAGGAAATGCTGGCGCTTAACCTGATACCCGACGAAAGTCAGCCCGGTACCATTCCAGGCTGACCTGCCCGACTCGTCGGATCCTGCTTACGACGCCGCTGCCTTGCGCGCCGTCTCCGGCCGCAGAATGTCGATGCCGCCTTTGAAATAGGCGCCATCGTCAATCACGATTCCGGCCGTCTTAATGTCGCCCACTATGCTCGCGCCGGCTTTGATGGCGATTTTGTCGGTGGCCTCCACGTTTCCGTGAACGCTTCCGTGTACGATAACTTCTTTCGCCTTCACGTTTGCATTAATCTTTCCGTTGGGTCCCACCGTTAGCTTGCTCTGCACCTCCAGTTTTCCTTCCATCTCGCCATCGATGGTTAGATCTTCCTGGCTGTGAATCTCGCCTTTGATCATCATGGTCTTGCCGATAACAGCGCCATGCGATGCCGGTGGCGGCGCCGGCGGTGCTTGGCGGATCGGCTCGGGAGCCTGTCTGGGCTGCATCGCCGGCCGCTGCGGCGGATCTTTTTCCGGTTTATTCCACATCGTGTGAATAGCTCCTCATCTATATAGGGTAACGCCGAAGCTGAAAATTTCGTACTGCATGTTTCGTGCCACCACTCCGCTGGAACCGGTAACTTACTGAGCCGCGACCGCGAGGGAGCAGTTGTGGGCCCTCCCCGCCAATCTCTCACCAGCCGTCCTGCGGTAACTTTTACGGCTTCGCGCGGAAACATTTACGGACTGCTCAAAACTTCGCGTCCGTCGGACGGCCCGCCGTCTCGCCCCGCAGCCAGATGTAGAGCGGAGCGTGCGGCTCCGGCGCCGGCCACTGCAATGCGATCCGCAAACTTTGGCGCATCGTTTCGCCGGCAATTGGCACAGGCAGCGCTTCTACAACGACGCCGATTTTGTCGTCCCATCCGGCTTTCGCGATCAGTTCCAGGTCCTTGCCCCTCAGGATCGCGGCGTAGTTCGTAGCGCCCGCCTTTTCATCCGTCAATTGGAAACTCTCGATGCGCGGCAGCCGCACGACGACGCCCAGCGGTTTCGCGTCGGATCGGCCTTCGATCTCATTTTCCAGCGATGCCTCCAGCTTGCATCCGCTTTGGCCCACCGCGCCTGGATCGAAAGAAAGAAATAGCGATTCAGGCGTGGCTCTGCGCAACGTTGCGCCCGCGTTTTGCTCGCCCACGTGAATGTTCAAGGGGTGCAGCGTCAGGTTCTGCGATGCGCACGCTATCGATAAGGTTGCCGAAGGCGCGAAATCGCGGGCGTCCAGCACGAAACTGACGAATGCACCCGACGGTAGTTCACCCGCGCGCAAGCCTACTTCCAGATCGGAGGGAAGCGACGTGCGAACATGATCGATCCGTGGCCGCGGTCCAACCACTTCGGCCGCGTCTTTCCACACAATCGGCGCATCCATGTTCTCGACCGTGGCCCGAAAGCTCAACTGGTCGTCTTTCCGCGCGTGATCGCCGAGCGTTGCCGTGATGTCGCGCTGCGAATCGCCCGCTGGCGGACCCAACTTGATCTGTATTTTTTGTGGGCCGTCGTCCATGCCAATCCGCAGCACGCGGGAGAGTCCGGTGCCATGGAGCGTCACACGCTGCGTTCGCTCGCCCAGATTAAGCCGCACTGGGCTGTTCCCGAGTTGCGGCACAGGCGGCAGCACTTTCAACGTGGTCTCGTGCGCCTTGCCGTCCACTTGCGTGAGTTGCAGCTTATAGTCGCCGGCCGCCAGCTCGCGAGTATCGATTTCCGCTTCCAGCTTCGGCTGCGCGCCGCCGCGAAGTCCCGACGGCAGTGTGAAATTCACCGGCGCGGGCGCCGCGTAACGCTCGCGCGGATTCTTCAGCGTCAGCTTTTGGACGAACTCGAAATCCGCTCCGGTCAGTTCGATCGCGACTTTCCCTTCGCCCGCGATCAGCCGGTCTCGCGATTCCGGCGTCAGCCGCGCCGCCGCCAAGTCGCTCAGCGCGTGGACGTGAATCACCCCGCCCACCGGTA
>JBDTAT010000554.1:0-3301 GCA_039924505.1 Bryobacteraceae bacterium | reverse complement strand
CGGTTCCCGCGCCCGGGTTGATACTGTTTTGGCTGGCGCTGCTCTCAGACGATGGCATGCTTATTCCGCACCCAGTATGGTAACAACCGCCGTGGCTCCCGATCCACCCAGGTTCTGCGCGAGGCCGAGCGTGTGCCGCTCCAGTTGCCGCTCGCCGGCTTCGCCGCGGATCTGCTGCGCGATGTCGAAAATCTGCGCGACGCCAGTAGCGCCTACCGGATGGCCTTTCGATTTCAGACCGCCGCTCGGGTTCACAGGCCGCTCGCCGTTGAGACACGTGCGGCCGGCCAGCGTGTACGGACCGCCTTCGCCTTTGGAGACAAATCCCAAATCTTCGATCGCGATGAGTTCGGCGATGGTAAAGCAATCGTGAACCTCGGCGAACTGAATGTCGCCGGGGCCGACACCGGCCATCGCGTACGCCTTGCGGGCCGCGCCTTTCACCGCGTCAAAAGTCGTGATGTCGTCTTTTTCGTCCAACGCCACGTAGTCCGATGTTTGCGCGATTCCGAGCACACGGACGGGACGGGAAGAGAACTCGCGTGCGCGCTCAAGCGGTGCGATCAACACGGCCGCCGCGCCGTCGCTGACCAACGAGCAATCGTAGACCGTCAGTGGCTCCGCCACCGGCTTGCCGTTCAGCGCCTGTTCCAGCGTGATGACTTTCCGCATGTGCGCGTAGGGGTTTTTCGCGCCATTGGCGTGATTCTTTACTGCCACGGCGGCCAGCTGCTCGCGCGTGGTGCCGTACTGATACATGTGCCGCCGGGCGATCATCGCGAATAGCGCCGGGAACGTTGCACCGGCCTTCACCTCGCCGCACAAATCCCCCGCGCCAGCGAGAATTTCGGCTACCTTGGGCGTGGGCTGGGAGGTCATCTTTTCTACGCCGACCACCATCGCGATGTCGTAAATTCCTGCCGCCACCGCGCTGACGGCGTGGAAGAACGCCGCGCCGCTGGAGGCGCAGGCGGCTTCAAATCGCGTCGCCGGGACGCCCGTAATGCCGAGAGCGGAGGCGACGTACGGCGCCAGATGGTTCTGGCCGACGAACAAAGGACCGGCGAAATTCCCCAAATAGAAAGCCTCCACCTGTGCCGCGGTAGCTCCGGCGTCCGCCAAGCATTTTTGGCCGGCTTCCACGGCCAGCGAACGTAAATCGCGGCCGGCAAAAGCCCCAAATGGCGTCTTGCCGATCCCAACCACCGCCACCGATCTCATATATGATTAGAATAGCGCTGGAGCGATTGGCCAATAAGGGGCGGCTTGCCGGGCCGCGGCCGTGAGGAGCGGTATTTGCCACGGCACGCCGGAGATTAAGTTGGTCTCCACGTTCCGGCCACCGGAGCGTCAAGCTTGTTAGGGACTGTATCCAGCCTGACGGCGGCAAGCGATGGCGACTTTAGTAGCGATCGGGGTAGCGATGAGCGAGGCGGTCCAGCCCACCTACGAGGCGGCGCACGATCTGCAAAGCCGCTTTATTTCCGAGAACTTGCGGCGTATCTTTGTGCTGATTTACCGTATCGTGGGCAACGCCGCCGACGCCCAGGATCTGACCCAGGAAACGTTCATCAAGGCCCTCCAGCGTCAGGATCAGCTCAAGGACTACGAAAAAGCCGCGCACTGGTTGTCGCGCATCGCCAGCAACACCGCCATCGATTTTCTGCGCCGGCATGGGCGCGTCAGCTTCTCCGACATCGACGAAATTCCGGAAACGCTAAGCGCGGCCCCCCCGGAAAACAGCCCGGAGCAATTGCTGCTGCGCGCTGAGCGGCGGCATTACCTGGAAGCGGGCCTCAAGGTGCTGACCGGCCGCGAGCGTATGGCATTGGTGCTGCGCGACGTGGAAGGGTTGCCGGCCGAAGAAGTGGCGCGCCGCCTGAATTGTTCGAAGGCGACGGTGCGGTCGCATATCGCCAACGCGCGGATCAAATTCCGCCGCTACATGGAAAAGAGGAAGCCATGAAACATCCGGGCGTTAGCGAATTGGCTCTTCTGGCCGGCGGCGAGTTGAGTTTTCCACGGCGTGTGCGCGTGTCGCGCCACGTATCGCGTTGCGCCGCTTGCCGCGCGCAAGCGGACGGGTTCCGCTCCGATCATCGGCACATGCAGGGTGAGCTTGCCGAGTTGCCCGAAGGAATCCATTGGGAGGGGCTGGCGGCGGAAATGACGGGTAATATCCGTGTGGGTCTGGCGGCCGGCGAGTGTGTCGGCCCAGTGCCCGGGACGCGCCGGCTTCCGGTTTTGAATTTTGCTCTTCCTGGACTTCAGCGGTGGGGGTTGGGGGCGCTGGCCGCGAGTCTGTGCCTGCTGCTCACACTGGGGTGGTTTATGAAGATGGCGCCCTCCGACACCCAGGCGCTGGCGCGCGCGCTGCAGACCGTTTGGGCCGGCCGCGGTCCGGGCGCGGAGCAGTTGAACGCCGGTCGTGGCGTAATTCTCGAAGCCAACACTGGCGGCATCGAAGTGAAACAGAATGGCCGCGCGATGAGGTTCGTCAGTCCCAGCGCCGAGGCCGTGACGGTCAGCGTCAGCCTGCAAGGGTCGGCCCAGGCCAGTTATGTCGATTCCCAAACCGGTCAGGTGACCATAGCGAACGTGTATGCGCAGTAAAGCGTTCCAATTCCTCCTCGCTACCCTCGCGATTACCGTCGCGTCCGTTGTGGTGCGCGCGCAAACGCTTGGTATTGAAGTTGTGCCGAAGATCGAATTCCCAAAGGACGCGCCAGTAGCGCTGATGTCGGCGGACTGGGATGGCTCAACGGCTGCGGCCCGCGGCGGAGCGATGGTCGTGGATTTACACGCGGCGCTCTCGCTGCGCAACACCAGCCATGCACGCTTGCGCGGGATTACCCTCACGGTCACGGCCCAAGCCGTGACCCCGGGCGGCAAGGGATCGCTGTCCATTCCGTGTCTCGATGTTGCGCCCGGCGACACCTTCCCTGTGCGTCTCGATATGCGGTTACTGCGGCCACTGCAGGGGGGCGCGGGCGTGCCGGCACAGATCGGCCTGGATGGCGTCCTGTTCGACGATTTGAGCTTCTATGGACCGGACCGGCTGAACTCGCACCACACCATGGCGGTCTGGGAGATGGAGGCGCGGCGGGACCGGCGCTATTACAAGGCACTGCTGGCAAAAGGCGGGGGACAGGCATTGCAGAATCAGATTCTAGCGGTGCTGGCGCGCCAACCGGAGCGTCCACAGGTCGGCATGGAGGTGGCTCGCGGGCCGGCCACAAACACGCAGCCGGGCGGCCGCGATATGCAATTTGCGTTTCTACGTTTTCCTGGCTCGCCGGTA
>JBDTAT010000553.1:0-5769 GCA_039924505.1 Bryobacteraceae bacterium | reverse complement strand
AGTTTGTCTTTCACTTCGTCCCACAAGGCCGCTCGCCGCAGGCTACCTTCAACAATCTCAGCGAGGGAGCGCGCGCCGGCCAGTCCGTTCACCCGCACCCCATAGGCGATATTATCGAATATCGATTTGGGAAACGGATTCGGCCGCTGGAACACCATTCCCACGCGCCTCCGCAGACTGGTGACGTCGAATGCGCGGACATCCTGTCCGTCGAGCAGAACCTGCCCTTCGTAGCGCGTGTTCTTCACCGTCTCGCTGATGCGGTTCAAGGTCCGCAGAAAGGTCGACTTCCCGCAGCCGGACGGCCCGATTAACGCCGTGATTTTATTTTCCGGAATCGCCAGGCTGACGCCGTCGAGCGCCTGATAGGCGCCGTAGAAGAAATTCAGGTTAACGGTTTCGAGTTTTCCCGCCGCGATGGGCGCGCGAGCCGCCGCCGCACCGGTGGCCGAAATCTGCGGCCGGCCCGGGCGCGCGGTTGGGTCCGATAGCGAACTCATATTGGTAATTGGTCTACCCCCTTTGCGCGGCCGCTCCGCGCGAGATCACAAGGCGCGCCGCGACGTTCGCCGCCAGCACCATCCCCAGCAACACCAGGCCCGCAGCCCAGGCCTGCCGGTGCCAGTCCTCATAGGGTGAAATCGCGTGCGTGAAAATCATGACCGGCAGCGATGCCGTAGGTTGGTTGGGGCTTGACGCCCAAAACTGGTTGTTCAGGCTGGTGAAAAGCAGCGGCGCGGTTTCACCGGCGATCCGCGCCACGCCCAGAATCATGCCCGTCATTATGCCCTGCCGGGCCGCGGGCGCCACCACCGTGAAAATGGTCCGCGCCTTACTCGCCCCAAGCGCCAACGCGGCTTCGCGCAGCGAATTCGGAATCGCGCGCAGAAACTGCTCCGTCGCGCGCAAGCCGATCGGAATCATCATCAGGCTCAGAGCGAAGCCGCCTGCCCAGGCTGAGAAACCGTGCATAGGCACCACGACCACGGTCCAGACAAAAATGCCGATCACAATCGACGGCACGCCGTTCAACAAATCGGCCGTATACCGCACCAGAAATCCGAGCGTCTTGCCCCCGAATTCGGCCAAGTAGATGCCGCCGAGGAACCCCGTGGGAATGCCGATCGCCGACGCAATCGCCACCAGCACAGCGCTGCCGGCGATCGCGTTCGCCATCCCCCCACCGGTTTCTCCCGGCGGCAGAGGCAGCTTGGTGAAGAAGTTCCAATCGAGCGATCGCCAGCCGTTCCACACCAGGTAACCAAGAATCAAAAACAGCGTGGAGACGGTCACCGCCGTGCAGACGCCGGTTAGCGCGAGCATGATGCGGTTGACGAGATTGCGGCGCCGGTTCCGGTGGGTCATTGCCGGCTTTCCCTCCCGGCCGCGCGGCGGAGTGCCCACTCCGAACCACGCGCGTTCCGTTCCGAGCCGCGACCGTGAGGGAGCGGTTGCCCTAGTTCCACGGACAAGGGGGCGGGGAGCGATCCGCTTCCGAGCGTCAATCGCGGCGCGCGCCCCACCCTGTGAGTCCGTTCCGTGGTCAGCGTAATCATGAGTTGCGCCAGCGCGTTGATCAGCATGGTGAGGAGAAACAGGACCAAGCCAAGTTCCACCAGCGCGGCCGGGTACACGTTTCCCGTGGCTTCCGTGAATTCGTTGGCGATCACCGCGGCAATCGTGTAACCAGGTGCGAGCAGAGACGCATGAATGCCCGGGTCGTTGCCGATCACCATGGTGACCGCCATGGTCTCGCCCAGGGCGCGCGCCAGCCCTAAAAAAATCGAACCGAGAATGCCCAGGCGCGCGTGGGGCATTACCACTTGCCAGGTCGCTTCCCACTCGGTCGCGCCCAGCGCCAGCGCCGCTTCGCGTTGTTCCCGCGGCACGGCCCGCAGCGATTCGCGCGAAATCGAAATGATGAACGGAAAAATCATGATGGCCAAAATCAAGCCGGCCGCCAGATAGCCAACGCCGTACGCATCCCCCTGAAAAAACGGGAGGAAGCCGAGGGTGCTTTTGAGAAACGGTTCGCCGTAATCGCGCAACAGCGGAACCAGCGTGAAGATCGCCAGCAACCCGAAGATGACGCTGGGGACGGCCGCCAGCAGCTCGATCAGAAAAGTGCAGCCGTCCGCGATCTTGGGCGGCGCCAGTTCACTCAAGAAGATCGCGGCTCCCACGCCGAGTGGCACGGCAATCGTCAGCGCGAGAACGGATGTCAGCAACGTCCCGTAGATGAACGGCAGCGCGACGAACTCTTCGGTCACCGGATTCCAGGAGCGGCTGACGATAAATCCGAAACCGGATTTCGCGCGCGAATCCGCCGAGTGAATCCACAGCTCACATACCAACATCGCCGTGATTAGAACGACGCTGAGAGCGAACGCCAACGTGATCAGGTGCGCGGCGCGGTCTCCACTTTGGAGGCGATCTAGGAAAGATCGTGCCCTCCCGGTTGGGGAAGGCGCGACGGCGGCGGAACTAGCCATTTGAAATGAAGCTCAGCGAATCTTCGCGAGTTGCTTCTCCTCTTTCGCCACAACCGACTTCGGCAGCGGCGCATAGCTCAGCGAGGTGGCTTCCCTTTGCCCGTCCGTCATCATCCAGCGCAAAAATCCAACCATGGCGGCCTTCTTGGCCGGGTTGTCGATCTTGTCGGGAATCAGCAGCCAAGTGAACGTGGAAACCGGATAGGCATTCTTGCCGGGGGCGTTGGTGATGGAAACCCGGAAATCCGCCGGCATGTTTTTGGCTGCGCCGGCCGCCGCTTCGGTGACGGTGTTGAAGTCCGCCTTGACGAAATTGCCGGCGGCGTTTTTGACCATTCCATAGGGCATTTTGTTCTGCACCGCGTAGATCAACTCGACGTACCCGATGGAATCCGGCGTCTGCTGGATCAATCCGGAGACGCCTTCATTGCCTTTGCCGCCGAGGCCTTTCGGCCAGCTCACGGCGGTATTCGCGCCCACCTTGCTCTTCCACTCCGGGCTGACCTTGGAGAGAAAATCGGTGAACACGAATGTTGTTCCGCTTCCGTCGGAGCGGTGAATCACGCGAATATCCGCGCCGGGCAGGTTTACGCCCGGGTTATCTTTTTTCAACGCCGCGGCATTCCACTTGCCGATGGTTCCGAGAAAAATTCCCGCCAGCGTGGAACCGCTGAAGTTCAGCGAGCCGCTGACGCCCGTAATGTTGTATGCCGGGACGACGCCTCCGAGCACCGTCGGGAAATGCAGCACATGGTACTTGGTGATCTTGGCAATTTCGGCATCGCTCATGGGCTTGTCGGATGCCCCGAAATCCACGGTTCCCTCTGTAAGCTGCTGAATTCCGGCGCCCGATCCGAGCGCCTGGTAGTTTACTTGCACGTCGGGATGCGCCTGGCGGTATTCTTCGAACCACTTTTGATAGATTGGAGCGGGAAACGTCGCTCCGGCAGCGTTGATGGTCTCGGCCGGGGTCGTCGCGCTTAGCGCCAGCGTCCCCAACACAACTCCGACTAGCACATGCCTGGTCATGGATTTGGATCCTTTTCTCCCTGATTCACAATTCCAGCTTCGCATCCGCGTATTACGGTCCCGTTACGTGACCGTAAATAACGGGCTACTTCAGCTTCGGCGCGGCGCCTGGCAACGCATACCGCAAGTTGACGAAGACCATGTTCTCCGTGGCCTGATTCGACGCATTCAGCGCGGCGTACCACGGATTCCGGAACACGTAGGCGTACTGCAGGTCCAGGCGCAGTTGGCCCCACTTCGGATCTTTCCAGAAGGTGTTCTGGAGACCGAAAGACAATTCCTGGATGGTCCGGTTATTACCACTCGACGAACCGGCGTAACCATATCCAACCGGCTTGCCATTGGTTGAATCGGTGGCAACGGCTTTACCGAAGTAGCCGCCGCCGTAGTAGCCGTAAAAGAGAAGATTCTTGGTGGCTTGCAGTTCCAGGCCATCGACGGTGGACCCGGCGCGCACCAGTCCGATGCTGCCGTTGCCGTTCACGATGAGATCCGGACCCTGGCCGAAGATGTAGCGCGCGCCGCCGTTGGAATAGTAGAAGTTTTCGACGGCGCTGAGCGATTTGGTGAGCGCGATGTTGCTGTTGACGGCCGCGCCTGCCCCTTCCCGCGTGAACGATTGCGAGGTGAGGGAGTTGTACAACTTATAAGAACTCAGCAACCCGGCGATTTCAAAATGGATGTGGTGGCCGCCGACTTGCGGATCGAAGGCGATCTTGGAGATGAAATCGGGCGCGAGGTTGGGCACCGATGTGTTGGTGCCGCCGGTATTCAGCAAGTTTGTGTAAGGACCGGTCAGATTGCTTGGCAGCGTGATAGTACCGCCGCCGGAGAAGCCGCCGCCGTATTGCTGCGGATTTTCGAGCGCGAACGCCCAGGCGATCTTATCGGTCGCGTGCCAAACGACGCGGAAACCGGACTGGCGCGCCCAGGTCAAGCCCATCTGATAATTCGTGTCCGTGTCGTTCGAGTAGAAGATGTCGCCCGGTAACGGTGAGATGCCGTTCCGGCTGGGAGTTAGCAGGGTCCACGACTGGCCGCCCAATATTTCCCAGCGATTTTTCATCACCTGAATCCAGAACAGGCGCATGCGAAGCGTGTTGGAGTTGCTGCCGACCACCAGGTTCGTGGGAGCCGCCCCGAGAAAGTCGGACTCCCAGTACGCGAGCACCTGAGCGCCCAGGACCTTGGTGTCGAACCGGGCGCCGATACGCGAATTCTGTGTGCTGAACGACGACTCGCTCAAGTGGCCTTGGGGCATGTTGCCGAACGGAATCGCGCCGAAATTCGAACCGATTCCGCTGCCGAGCGCGGTGCTGCGGCCGACGAAAGTAAAGTCCATGAATCCCACCGGCGTCAGGTAGGAGTCGCCGATCTTCAGGGACAGTGGCGACGGCGTGTCGTCGGCGTTTTCCGAGAGCTGGCTGCTTGCCGCTGCAGGGACGGGCATCGCTACCGGAAGCGCGGCGGTCACGGGCGGCGGTAACGCCATCCCGGTGATGCTGGCGACTTCGCCCAGTTTTGCGGCTTTCGGAAGTGAGAACTGAGGAGCGCAAAGGGTGCGGCGCGCACCATCGTCCGGGGCAGAAATCATTTCGCGCCACACTCCGTTTTGCGCGAGTTTCTGAGGAGGCGCCTCGAGATTCGCCAACGCCTTCCGTAGTTCTTCAATCTGCTGTTGTTGCGCGGCCAGTTGCGCTTTCATTTGCGCGATGTCGTCCGACTGCGCGAAGGCGCCGGTCGCGCCGGCCAAAGCCATAACACCCGCAGCAACCCATCTGAGCGCGGTCCCGAACCCATCGGTTCGCCAAAGTTTCATCCAGTCATCACCCCGGTAGAGTGGAATCGCCGCACCAATACTCGCAGACGATTTCCTGAAGTCGTACCGAGAATACCTTCCCTATGTGAGTGAAGGATGAGACTAGGATGAATATTACGTTGCTGCCGGAAAGCCCGGTGGTGTCAATAAGTTAGGCGCTAAATTGCGGGCTCAAGGGGTGATGTCAAGAGCCGATGATGGCCTTCATTTGCTTCGAAATCAGAATTACCGCCGGTCCGAGCGTCACCAGAATTACGGACGGGAAGATCAGGAAAAATACCGGGAAAATCAACTTTACGCCGATTTTCCGCGCCCGCTCCTGCGCCAGTTGGCGGAATCGGATGCGCAGGTACTTGGCGTGCGTGCGCAATGCCGGACCCAGACTGGCGCCGAACCGGTCCGTATCGAGCAGCAGACTGGCGAACTTGC
>JBDTAT010000552.1:0-3845 GCA_039924505.1 Bryobacteraceae bacterium | reverse complement strand
AGAAGCCGATTTTTTCGGATATACGAATTCTTGTCCGAAATTGTCCCCGGGATAGAACCACGCGCGCAGCGCTTGGGGTTGTCCCGCCGGAACCTCCCAATATGTAAACAGGGTCTTCCCTGTGGGGCGCAAGCGATAGTTCGGGACTGCCAGGATGGTCGTGATGAGGTGCTTGCCATCCTTATCGAACACCTGGACGATGTGCCGGTCTGCTTGGGAGTCGAGCAGCTTGAATTGGTAGGTTCCCGGTTGCAAAAGCTCGGTGGGAAGCTGGAGGGGCTCATTGATGGTGATATCGGTTTTCTTGTTCCACTCATCTGCTTGAGCGGTGGGCGCCAGCGTGGCGGCGGCAAGTCCGGCGCCGGCCAGCAAAGCGAGAGTTTTCAGGTGATTCATGATATTTCCTTTCAGTTTCGATTCGGCCATGCCTAGCTTCCGTTGTGGTGGCCGGCATTCTTGTGATGTTTAGCGATGGCGATCTCCGCAACTTGCTGGGCCCGCGTGTTTAGTGTTCAAGCACCAAATTATTGGTCACGGCGAACACACCTGAGACGCCGTTCGCCGCAATGCCAGCGATAGTTTTGTCGCCGGCATTCCCGACAACGCCATCTAGGGTGACGTTGCCGTTTTCGACGATGATATGGATAGACGGAACAGCCATAAGTGAGTACCGGTCCAATCCGGGCCGCGAGTAGATGGCCCGATAGACTGCGCGCCGGATGTTGTCGTCATTAGGCGAAAGGGGAAGGACTTCGATTTGGTTATCGATGGCGCTGACGCCTTCAATCCGCTTGACCACGTTTCCGGCGTCGGATTTCAGCGTCGGCCGCGTAACTTTACCAAACAGCGTCACCTTGGTTCCATCGACGCGATAGGAAAGCTCATCGAAGACGCTGTAGTAGGGCAGCATCACCAACTCGTGATGAACCTCTTTCAGCAGGCGGCTCTGAGTTTCATTGCTCTCGGCGAAAAGACATATGGACCCAAGCAGTAAGGCGGCGAGGGCGGTGCATGGCGCGAGCTTTTTCATAACGCTCCTTTTGAAATCGACAGTGGCCCGGCTGCCGCCCTGATGGCCGGCGCCTTGGCCGCTAGCGGGCGATAGTTACTAAACGTCTCGACCTCCCGCGTCCGGTAGTGTTTGAATCCGAGAACGGTTGCATTGGTGGATTCGGTGAACCGCGCAGGCAACCAGACGCCCGCCGCCTCCGGCTGCTGCTCGAATTCAAATTTCGTCCCCACGGAAACATTCGCGATGAAGTCAACGGTCACGGGCCTCGTGACCTCCGCCTCCACGCGCGCCCAGTGATAGTTCCGCGCATCGATGAAAAGCTTGCCCTGCATCCCCGTAAGAACCTTTGCTTTTTGGCTCGGCGGCCGGTAACCGGGACGTGGCCTGGCCTCAAGAACGTAGACGTCGCGTCCATTGAGCACTTGCCGGCCTGCCAGAACAAAATTGAAGGCGTGTACCATCTCGTTCATCAGAAAGTAATCCGCTTGGCGGTCTTTGTGAAATCGCGCGATGCGGCGCGCCCGCGCCCCGGACGATTCGGCGGCTCTCGCGGCTTTAGCGCGCTGAAGCTTGACATTCTCCCGCGCTTGGCCGTCCGCTCCCAACGGGACTCCGTTAAGGGATACGAGCTTCTTATACGGCGACCCGTCGATCATTAGAACGTCATACGTCTTCCCGGATTTCGAAGACATGTGACCGGTCACGTCAAGCTTTTCTATCATGTCGCTATCGCGATAGTCGTACTGCGTGACAGCGGTCCAGTCGTGAGCGTTAGTCGCGACGGAATGCCGGACTATATCCAAAGCGCTTTGTGCCGCGCACAGGGACAGCGCAGCCGCCGTTTCTATAACCAATAATATCGTTACGATTCGCATGTTGTCTTATTGAATCGCCAATGTATTTCGTCCAACAAAAGGGCGCCGGAGCGCCCTTCGCGGCGCTGCTTACCCTTTTAAGTCCTCCGTGCGACGTGCCCCACCAGCGATAGCAGGAACAGGACGAGAAAGACAACAAACAGGATTTTCGCGATTCCGGCCGCCGCGACTGAGATTCCGCCGAAGCCAAAAATCGCGGCGAGAATCGCGATGATAAAGAAAGTCACTGCCCAGTTCAACATTGTGAATCTCCTTTTGGCCTTGAAGCTGTAACCGCTTGCTTCGTGTGCCGCTGGTGGAACTAAGAGCATGTTTGCGGCCAAGCTGCAACTCTCTGAAATTCCGCTAATCTACAGCCCCGCCTGGAAAAATCTACCGGAGCTTATCTGCATTTGGCGCATAATGCAGCGCGTAATCTATAGCAGCCGTGGTAGAAAACACTCCGTTACCGTCGCGGCACGGAAACGCGTTGATTTTGCTGAGCCGCGCGCGTCAGAAGGCGGACCTTCGCGATGTCTGCCACTGGCTCATGGCCTTCGTTTTTGTGAACGTTCCAGTAATGCCATCGATCTACCCTGCGGAGGAGTCGCGAAGTCGCCTGAATTAGGTTGGCAGGAAATCGCGTTGCGTTTGGCGCTTGCCGCACTGGCGGGCGTACTGTTTGGCATGGATCGCAGCGAGCGGGGAAGAGCCGCCGGGCTCCGCACGACATTACTAATATCCCTGGCGGAGGCAGTCGCTATGATTCAGGCGAATCTGTTGCTGAGAACCGCCGGCAAGACTGCCGACTCGTTTGTTGTGGCGGAGTCCTGCGATTGCCGCCCGGCATTTTGTCCGGTATTGGCTTTGTCGGAGCCGGCGCCATCGGGCGGCGGGGCAATAAGGTGCTGGGCGTGACAACGGCGGCGACCCTCTGGTTCGTCACCGTAATCGGCCTCTGTTCCGGCGGAGGCCAAGTCGGGCCAGGGCTGGCCCCGCTAGTAGTTGGATTAGTGCTGCTATCGTGCTTGAGATGGGGTGGAAGATCGCTTACGACACGACCGTCGCGCAACTCCGACGGTCATCGCCGGGATTCATGGTCCAAGCGAAAATGAGATTCGAGGTTGCGTTTCGGGCGGCGGGTACTGGATCTCCACATCGGAAGTTGCGTACACTCCCGCGATTGAAACGCGAGAGTTGATATGTGAGGTTGGATGGCGCTGGCAGCGTGGTGTAGGCTGTCCGCCAGCTTTTTTGGATCACCTCCGACGACGTTCCGGCATCTTGAAGCCACGATGGAAGGAAAGAAATCTTTAAGCGGCGGAGGAGGCCGTCACATGAGACCGGGGCGCACACTGCCGGAGGCGATTCGCAGCCGCCCGGCGAGCGCGAAGAATCCGGATCCGGATCGCGGTTTCCGAGCATCCGCGCTCCTCGGCCATTTCACGCAGCGGGCGTCCTTCCAAGTGATGCTGCTCCAGCATCGACCGGTCTGCCGGCTTGCAGGACGTCAGAATCCGTGAAACATCAATGGCGGCAAGGTTCACTTGCCCAGTGGCGAATCGCTCGACAAGCGGCTGGAAGTGCGCGGTTTGCCGGAGGAAGTTCCGGTATAGATTCCACGCGATGCTGTTCACCCAGGCCACGATAGAGCCGACGTCGCGCAATTGATCGCTGTGCTCCCACCCTTTCACCCATGCGGCCTGGGCCGTTTCCACGGCCGCGTCCAGGGACAGTCCTTTCGATCGCAGGAACCGCACCGTAAGATCGAATCCCCGCCGGTACGCACCGCCAAATTCGTCGCGTGTCATAGTTGGTTTCCCCGGCATCCGCGGAGTTCGCTCGAACGGATGCCGGCGCACTTTCTCGTAAAAGCATCCGGGTTGCCAACCGGCGAATAGTTCGCAACCCTCAGCAAATCGTATTGTTTCGTGCGGTCCAAGTAGCGCAGGAGCGAAAGACGGTCCGCATCTTTTTCG
>JBDTAT010000551.1:0-4232 GCA_039924505.1 Bryobacteraceae bacterium | reverse complement strand
CGGCAAAAGATGGAAATCGAAGAACGAAATCGATGGTCGCTGGAGCTTGACGCGCTGCACAAAAAGGCGCTCGTGCGGATTGCGCAACTACAAGATGAATTCAAAGCGGAGCAGGCGGCCGGCCGGCGTTTGGCCGACGCTTACGATGCGAAAATCGCGGAGTTGGAGGAAGAGAACCGGCGGCGGGCCGATTGGGCGCGGGACATTGAAACACGGCTGACGGCAGAAGTCGCCGAACAGACCGCCGAGCTAGTGAAGTGCGGTGCGCTGCTCAACGAATCCGACGCCACGCTGAAGCAGCGCACGGAATGGGCGCTCGATCTGGACCAGCAGCTTGGCCAGTGCCAATCGATGCTTCAGAGGGTGCGGGCTTCGCGCTGGGTACGGCTCGGAAACAGCACCGGGCTGGGGCCGAAGTTGTGAGCATGAAGTTTTCTCCGCACGTATGATGGCTCGTCTGTGGCGAATTCTCCGGGCGATACCGCTGCTGGCGATGCTCCCGTTTCTGGTGGCGATTCCCATGGCGGCGCTAGCGCTTGCGGATCTGGCGTTTCTCTTCCGCCGGCGCAAAGCGCTTCCGCCCAGCACGCGTCCCTCGACTGCCGGCGCGAGCGTGGTGATTCCGAACTGGAACGGGCGCGAGCTGCTCGAAAAATATCTGCCGGCGGTGGTGGCAGCGCTCGAAGGCAACCCGGCGAATGAAGCGGTTGTGGTGGATAACGGCTCGACGGACGGCAGCGCGGAATTCGTGCGCAACCGGTTTCCGCGCGTGAAACTGATCGCGCTTCCCGAAAATCTGGGATTCGGGGGGGGATCGAATGCGGGCTTTCGCGCGGCCGCCAACGACATCGTCGTGCTGCTGAACAGCGACATGCGCGTCGATCGCGATTTTCTCGCGCCGCTACTTGCCGCGTTCACCGACGAAAACGTGTTTGCGGTCTCGTGCCAGATTTTCTTTAGCGATCCGGCCAGGCTGCGCGAAGAGACCGGTCTGACGCAGGCCTGGTGGGCGCAAGGGAGCCTGCGCGTGCGGCATCGTGCGGACGAAGCGATTCGCGAGCCGTACCCCTGCTTTTACGGCGGCGGCGGTTCGTGCGCCTTCGACAAACGCAAGTTTTTCGAGCTGGGCGGTTTCGACCCGCTGCTGGCGCCGTTCTACCTGGAAGACACCGACCTCGGCTATCTGGCGTGGAAACGCGGCTGGAAGGTTTTCTATCAACCGAAAAGCGTCGTCTATCACGAGCATCGTGGAACCATTGGCAAACGTTTCACCGGCGCGCAGATTCAGGCGGTGCTGAAGAAAAACTTCCTGCTGTTCACCTGGAAAAACATTCACGAGTGGAAGCGTTTGACGGGACACTTTGTATATGGCTTCGGCAGCGCGGCGGTCAGTCTGCTATTCGGCGATTCGCCGGAACGCCCGAGCGCCGCGGGCTTCTGGCGCGCTCTTCGTCAACTGCCGCAAGCCATCGCCTCCCGCGGGCGGGCGAAAGCGCTGGCGGCGGTGGACGATACCGAAGCGTTCCGCCGTCCGCTCGGCGGCTATTTCCGCGATCGCTTCGGCGATTTCGACCGCACACCGGAACGGCTGCGCGTGCTCTTCGTCTCGCCGTATCCGATCTATCCGCCCATTCACGGGGGCGGAGTGTTTATGTACCAGACGGTGCGGCAACTGGTGCGGCTCTGCGAACTGCACCTGGTGGTGCTGCTCGACTATCCGCATCAGAAGGCGGCGCACGCCGAACTGGGCCAAAGTTGCGCATCCATCGAATTCTTTTCGCGCACGGAGTCTCCGAATAAAATATTCGGCTCCATTCAGCCGCACGCCGTGGGAGAATTCCGGCATCCCGACATCGAGTGGCTGCTGCACCGGCAGATGTATACCAAGCAAATCGATGTGCTCCAACTCGAATACACGGCCATGGCGCAGTACGGCGGCGAATACCGCCGCATCGCTTCCATCTTGTTTGAGCACGACGTATACTTCCAATCCATCGCGCGCGGTCTGCCATTCATGCGCGGCGCGATCACGCGTCTTTCCGCCCGCTTCGAGTATCTGCGCGCGCTGCGCTTCGAACTGCAGGCGTTGCCGCGCTTCGACCGCGTGCAAGTGTGCAGCCGCGAGAACGGCGAGTACATCACGTCCTTCCTGCCGCAACTGGCCGGCCGCATCGACGACAATGTGCGCGCCGGCATCGAAACTTCCAGCTACGAGTTTTCGCTCGACGGCCGCGAGCCCGAGACCATGCTGTTTCTTGGCAGTTTCCGGCACATCCCCAATCGGGAAGCGTTGAACTGGTTTGTGCGCCACGTGCTGCCGCGCGTGCGGGAGAAACGGCCGGGCGCGCGGTTGGTGGTGATAGGCTCCGACCCGCCGCCCGCGCACTCTCTGCCCGAGGCCGGAGGGGCGATTGAACTAGTCGGCTTCGTCGAAGATGTTCGCGAGCCGCTCCGCCGCTACGCGCTGTTCGTCTGCCCGATTTTGAGCGGCTCCGGAGTGCGCGTGAAATTGCTGGAGGCCTTCGCCGCCGGAATTCCAGTGGTCTCGACGCGCCTGGGGGCGGAAGGTCTCGCCGGCGAAGACGGGGTGGTCTGCGCGTTGGCCGACAATCCCGCGGAATTCGCGGCGAAAATCGCCGATCTGCTCGACCATCCGGAACAAGCGCGCGCACTGGCCGAGCGTGCCCGCGCCGAAGTAGTTGCGCACCGCGACATGCGCACGATGACGGAGAGGCTGGTGGCAAGCTATGGCGCGGCCATCGAGCACAAGCGCGCGGGCCGGCCGCGCTAAGGATTCCGCGGGCTCTGTCCATCACTCCCGGCGAATTTGAGAACGCCACGTACGCCAAAGTTACGCGGCGGTTGATTCCATTTCTGTTCGTCTGTTACGTTCTGGCGTACATCGACTGCGTCAACATCGGATTTGCGAAGCTGCAAATGCAGCACAACTTAGGCATGACCGATGCCGTATATGGCGCCGCGGCGGGAATCTTTTTCATCGGATACTTCTTCTTTGAGGCGCCGTGCAATATCGTCTTGCAGAAAGTGGGCGCGAAATACTGGCTGGGCCCGATCATGATGGTATAGGGACTTGTGTCGGCCTCCACCATGCTTGTCCGCGGCGCCACCGCGTGAAAATAATCGCCGGATTCATGAGGGCCATCGCCATCTCGGGCGTTGCCGGGGGCGCTGTCACCGGTTGGATTCTGGAGCATCTGTCGGATGGCGGCAGGGGTGCGCGGCTGGCAGTGGCTCTATCTGCTGGAGGGGCCGCCGTCGGTGGCGGCCGGCATCACGGCCACGATTTTTCTTGACGATAATCCTGCGAAAGCGGAATGGCTGGCGACGCAGTCCGCAAGTCAGGCTGCTCTGCCTGGTTTATTTCGGCTTCGTGATGGCCAACTACGGCATCAGTTTTTGGCTGCCGCAAATCATCAGGGATACGCTGACGACCGATCCAATGCGCATTGGCCTGCTCGCGACGATCTGGAACGCGCGCCATTCCGACGCTACCGGTGAGCGCCGCTGGCACATTGCTATCGCCGGCGCGGTCGGCGCGATTGCGTTTGCGGCCAGCGGAATTCCCCGCATCTCCGGCGTGGCGGGGCTGATTGCGTTGACGCTCGCCACGGCCGGCGTTATGTCGGCGGTCTCCACGTTCTGGTCGCTGCCGAGCGGGATCCTGTCCGGCGCGGCCGCCTCGGCGGGCATCGCATGGATCAACTCGGTCGGAAATCCGGCCGGTTATCTTAGTCCGTCAATCGTGGGCAAAATCCGGGATACCACGGGCAGCATGATGCTCGCGCTGCTGGTGCTCCCGGCCTCCTGCGCGATCGGCGGAGTTGCGGCGCTCGCGGTGACGAGGACGCCGCGCGCGACCCGCATGCAATAATAAAAATGCGCCGTGAGCATTCATAAACCACCGGCCGGCAAGCCATCCGGCCCCATGGAATCGACTCCGTGGGAGTCCGATCTGACGCGCGGCCTCGTCTCTCAGTTCGGTTCGCAAATCCTGGAACTCAGCACTGTGCGCGGACAGAACTTCATGGCCGCGCAGCCGGACGCCGTCATTCCGATACTCGAATACCTGAAGCTGGAAGCCGATTTCGATTATCTGGTGGACGTGACGGCCGTCGATTATCCGGCGCGCGCGGCGCGTTTCGACCTAGTTTATATTCTATACAGCTACGCGCGAAATGAACGCATGCGCGTGAAGACCCGCATCGCCGACG
>JBDTAT010000550.1:0-5546 GCA_039924505.1 Bryobacteraceae bacterium | reverse complement strand
AAGTCTACGTTCCTTCAATGAGACCAGCGGACGCCGCGTAGTCGAACATCATGGACGCGATTTCAGATATGTACTTTTCGTCGCAATCGCGGATGATGTGCCGCGCGCGGTCGATGAGCAGATAGTCGTACGATTTTCGCATGGGTCTACCGCTGCCAGAGATTACATTATCCCGACACTTCATCGACTCGTAGGCCAGAATGTCAGCAGATTGAAGCTGCACTACGATGGACTTGTCGCAAAACACTGGGGTGTCAATGAGTCTCATTATTTTCGGCCATTCGTTCGATGCCAAATCCAAAACGCCTCGCACCATACCCGCCGACACGTCATTCCTGTCGAGAACCATCGTCAGTGGTTCTGGCAGACCCAGGCTTGCAGCCCTTCTCAGCAAAAGGAGGTGAAGCGTGTAGAAACAAATCATATACTGCATGATCTTGTGCAACGGATGGTCTAGGGCGAGATGAGCGTTTATTGAGATTCCCTTGCGGTAAAGATCCAACGGAAGCGCTACCGTCACTCCAATTGCCTGCGTCGCGTGGATGGTCTCAATCAGACTGCGCAACACGCGAACTCTTTTGGCGTTATTCCAGGTATCGAAAGGTTTGAAACGGCTCTCGAAAGCGGACATGTGGAACGGTTGCAGTTTTCCGCTCTCGTCCCTAAGGCCAGCCTCTTCAAGTGTTGCCTTCCACGAACCCTCAAACCGAGCCCAACTCTCGACGGTAGCAATGTATGTTGAAAGTACGAAGATGTTCGCACTTCCGCTTTCGTCGCCATAGATCGCCATCGCAGCCACAGGATTCTCCTGATTTGGACGCCGGATAATCACGTTGGCGATGCGTTCTATTTCAGATCCCACACCCTCGCCGCCGATATGATTTACTGGCCTTGGAGAGAGTATATACCTCTCTAGCGATTTGGGTTTCGCGGTGTTCTTAGCATCACGAACGGAAGCTAGGCGAAAGGTCCAATCTTCGCGCAATCTCAGTTTAGATCCGTTACTGCTGACCTGCAAGGTTGAGAGGCATCAGGTTGAGAAGCATCAGTGTGGACGACGCCCCCGGCCCGGAGGAGTAGGTCGCGAAGTCCGGAAAACGTGCCACAAATCACCGGAAACCATGCGGACCGTCCGCCCTGCGCATCGGATGCTGGTTGCGCAACTGCATCAACGCGGCAGCTCCGTGAGAGTCATCGAAAATGCGTTGATGCTGGCAGCGGCGCGCAGCGCTGGTAAATTGGCAGCGCCATCCGAGCAAGGGAAGCTGGGCGGTAGGTCGCTAAGAAATCGGCGTAACTCTTCTGGTGGGTCCGCCAAGTTGGGAAGATAATCCTCTCGATTCTAGCTCGTTGGTCTTTCAAGTCAATTTTTACCATTTTTAGGACCCTCGCGTAGACAGTGGCGGGGCGGCCCGGTACTCTAGTTAGAGTGGAAGAGGAAGTCCTCGGCAAGGCTTACGACGGGCGCCTGATGCGCCGGCTGCTGCGGTATATGCGGCCCTACCGGAAAACCGTATCCATCTCGCTGGTGTTGCTGCTGGCGAACTCCCTGCTCCAGACTCTCGGGCCGCTGCTCACCAAACTGGCCGTCGACCGCTACCTGGTGCCCACGACGCCCTTGATGCGCACGCCGATTGACCGTTTCCTCTCCTCGAATGCCTGGACTGGCCTGATGCAGCTCTCGCTCCTTTATCTGGCTTCCATTCTGCTAGGCATGGTGTGCGACTTCGGCCAGAGCTATCTGATGCAGTGGACCGGGCAGCGCGCCATGTTCGATCTGCGGCGCGATCTGATGCAGCATTTGCAGCGGCTCGATATCGCCTGGTTCGACCGCAATCCGGTGGGCCGCCTGATTACGCGCGTCACCACCGACGTGGACGTGCTGAACGAACTGTTCGCCTCCGGCCTGGTGATGATTTTGGGCGACCTGATGATGCTCGCCTTCGTCATCCTGGTGATGTTCGATTTGAGTCCAGGGATGACCGGCCTGCTGCTGGGCGTGATGCCGTTCGTGGTGCTGGTCACCGTGATTTTCCGGCGCAGCGTGACGCTTAGCTACCGGCGCACC
This sequence comes from Bryobacteraceae bacterium, assembly GCA_039924505.1. Lineage (GTDB taxonomy): Bacteria > Acidobacteriota > Terriglobia > Bryobacterales > Bryobacteraceae > JBDTAT01. The sequence goes on along the minus strand of JBDTAT010000550.1, from coordinate 3,478 downwards.
CGCGTGGCCATCGCCCGCATCAACGCCTACCTCCAGGAACACATCAACGGCATCGCCGTGCTCCAATTGTTCAACCGCGAGGCGAAAAGCAAGCTCGAGTTCGACCGGGTGAACCGCGATCACATGGAGGCCTTCAAGGATTCCATCACCGCCTACGGCTGGTTCTACCCGGTGGTGGAATTTCTCGGCATGCTGTCCATCGCGCTGCTGCTGGCCTACGGCGGCTTCCGTGTGCGCGGCGGAGCGCTGACGCTCGGCGTGCTGGTGGCCTTCTTCCAGTATGGCCTTCGGTTCTTCCGGCCCATTCAGGATTTGAGTGAAAAGTACAACATTCTGCAATCGGCGATGGCCGCGGCCGAGCGTATTTTCAAGCTACTGGACACCTCGGCCGTGATCCAATCGCCAGACCATCCTAAGCCGTTCCCGCCGGAGTCATCCGCCATTGAGTTCGACCACGTGTGGTTCGCCTACAAGGGCGAGGACTGGGTGATCGAGGACGTCACGTTCCGCATCGGGCCCGGCGAGACGGTGGCAATCGTGGGCCATACCGGCGCCGGCAAGACGACGCTCACCAGTTTGCTGCTCCGCTTCTACGACGTGCAGCGCGGAGCCATTCGCATTGGCGGCATCGACATCCGCGAGTTCTCGCTCAACGAACTCCGCCGCAATTTTGGCGTGGTCCTCCAGGACCCGCACCTGTTCACTGGCACCATCGACAGCAACATCCGCCTGGGGACCGGCGGCATCACCGACGAAGCGCTGGAAGCGGCCGCCGAACAGGTAAACCTGCTGGATTTTATCCGCGGCCTGCCGGAGGGATTCGCCCAGCCGGTGCGCGAGCGCGGCAACGGATTCTCCACCGGCCAGAAGCAGTTGATCAGTTTCGCGCGCGCCCTGGCGCACAACCCGCGGTTCCTGATTCTGGATGAGGCGACATCCAGCGTCGATACCGAAACCGAGCTCCGGGTGCGCGATGCCTTGGCCCGGCTGGTTGAGGGGCGCACGTCGCTCGTGATCGCGCACCGTCTCTCCACCATTCAGCGCGCGGATCAGATTCTGGTAATGCACAAAGCGCGGCTGCGCGAGAGCGGGACTCATCAACAGCTATTGGTGCAGCGCGGTATCTACTGGAAGCTCTATCAATTACAGTATAAAGATCAAGAACTACTGCAAATGCAGCCCCAGCCTGTGAACTCGCTGGCCGAATAATCGCCTCTATGATTGCCTCCCTTCAGGGCACGTTGCTCGAAAAGCATCCGAACCAGATTGTCGTGGACGTTCACGGCGTGGGATACGACGTCACCATTCCGGTTTCGACGTTTTCGGCGTTGCCCGATGCCGGCGCGGAGGTGCGGCTACGCATTCACACGCACGTGCGGGAAGATGCGCTGGCGCTGTTCGGATTCATAACGGTCGACGAGAAGACCCTGTTCGAGAAGCTGATTTCGGTGAGCGGCATTGGGCCGAAGCTCGCGATTACGGCGCTCTCCGGGCTGGCGACGGCCGACCTGATTGGGGCGATCCGCGGTGGCCAGGTGGCGCAACTTGTGCGGATTCCCGGCGTGGGAAAGAAAACGGCGGAGCGCATTGTGCTGGAGTTGCGTGACAAGCTGGACGCGCTCAACGCCGGACGCGGCGCGGCGGCGGGCCGGCCGACGGCGGTGTTTTCGAGCGTGGAGGAAGATGCGCTCTCCGCGCTGGTAAACTTCGGATGCACGCGCGCTACCGCGGAAGGGGCCGTTCTGAAAGCCAAAGCCGAGGGCGCGCCGATTGAATTCGAGGCCCTGTTCCGCTTGGCGTTGAAACTGGTCCGGTAATAGCCGGCTACTCGCCGGCAACGCCTTCATCGTCGTGCGAGAGAACGTCCAGGAACTGGCTGATCGCATAGCCGAGCCCCGCGCCTATCGCGGCAGCGGCGATGCGCGCCACCGGCAGCCTAAAGCCAAAACTGGTGCTGAGCCAACCGGCCGCCGCGAGTCCCAGGGCTCCAAAGATCAAACAGGCGAGTATCCGCTTTCGCATATGGCCAAGTATGCGCCTCGGCGGTCCAGAAAGCAGCGGGCGCTAACGCTGAGCCGCCGGCGTGCTTCTTACTTAAACCGTATAAGCGAATGGAACCACGTTACCCGCCAGTGAGGGTGGCGGGAAAACACATTGGCGCCGGTTAGCGTCTGTCAAGTAATAACCATGCCCGAAATCGCGTGCCGCGACCGTCAGAAAGCGGTTGGGATGGTTATTTCGTGACGCGGCCCTTAGGGCTTCGATAGATCGCGGATCCAGATGTCCTTGAAGCGGTAGTTGCCCTTGCCGCCGGAGTGAAGCTGCAGCGCGATTCCACCGGTCTCGCCTTTAGGCTTCGGGTCGGTGAAATCCACCATCGTGACGCCGTTCAGCCGCGAGACGTAGTGGTTGCCAACCACCTTCAGCAGATATTCGTTCCAGTCGTTCGGCCGGACCACCGTCTCGTTCTCGGGCGACGGCCAGACGATCCACTGGCGGCCCACGTCGTAGACGCCCGCCGTGTGATGCCCTATCGTGCAGTCGATTTCAAATTGCGGGCCTTGGATCACAGTCGGCGTGCCGGGCTTGAATTCCACGTGAAAGAAGACGCCGCTGTTGCCGCCTACGCCTTCACATTGGAAGCGGAGCGAGAGTTGGAAATCTTTGTAGTTCTTCTCGGTTTTCAGGTAACCGTACTCCCTGGTGACTGCCAGACCGTGGATGGTGCTATCCTCGACCACCCATTTCTCCTGGCCAATGTTCTGCCAGCCCGAAAGGTCCGTGCCGTTGAACAGCGGAACCCAGTCCTCACCGGGGAGTTTGGGCCTGGAAGATTGCGCGGCAACTGTAAGAGCGCAGGCCGCCACGGCCGCGGCCAGAAACAGAGGGTGTCGAAGCATAGCGTCTTCCATAATACACGACCCGCCGCATTACCCGCTGTTTAAGCCCGGCCCGAGTTCGCCTTAACGTTATCACTTGTGGGGCTCAAGGGCGCACCGGTATTCGGCGTTGCTAACCCATCCCACGTGCGCATCGAAATCTCCTATTTTTTCGGGAGCCTTTCCCGGGCGCAGCAAGTCAATCGAGAGGGTGCCATTTCCTGGTCCCCTCGGGCCCTTGTTATTCAAGGAGAGCTGAAACTGACCGCCAACATCGATTGTGAACTTCGAATCGGCCGGAGCCGCTCCAATTTGACGCCGGGACCAGCCATTCGTGTCGTTGGTAAAATCGAGCCTGCTGAATTGGTTAGGGTCGCCCATCTTTCGCCGTTCTTCCGGCGTTGCCTTTTCAAAATGATCGCCGCTCCATCGGCACAGACCATCGGCTGGCGGAGCAGAGCTTGCGAAGATCTGGCCCGCCATTGGCGTATACCGGTCGGGATCGGTTGCTGCGTCTGCGGGCTCGCGATCGGCCAGTTTCAGGACATGCCGTTCGACACCCGAGGTCGTTATATGAATACGGTCAGTGGCGCACGATT
>JBDTAT010000549.1:0-4649 GCA_039924505.1 Bryobacteraceae bacterium | reverse complement strand
GTCCGGATTTATCTTTTCCATCGGCAATATGCCCAAGGTAATTCAGGCCATTTCGTATATTGTGCCGGCGCGGTATTTCGTCACCATTCTGAAAGGTATTTTTTTAAAAGGAGTCGGACTGGAAGTTTTGTGGCTGGAGATGACGCTGCTCTCGGTTTATGCGGCCGGCGTGTTTGTGCTGGCGGCGCGGCGCATGCGGCAGAAGGTGGCGTGAATCGATGAAGTGGGAGCGAATTCAAGAAATCATGCGGAAGGAATTCCGCCAGTCGCTGCGGGAGCCGCGCATGCGCGCCATGCTGTTCGTGCCGCCGTTGATCCAGTTGCTGGTCTTCGGCTACGCCGTCAACATGGACGTCGATAACGCGCGAATTGCCTGGGTGGATATGGACCGGACGCCGGAGAGCCGGGATCTGCGGGCGGCGTTCGCAGGCTCCCCGCGGTTTTCGATTGTGGCCGCGCCCGAAGGCGATGCCGGATTCGAGCGCGTTCTCGATCGCGGCGATGTGCTCGCGGTGGTGCGGGTGCTCCCCAATTTCGCGCGCGATGTGCAGCGCGGCGATACGGCGGACGTCCAGGTGCTGCTTGACGGAACGGATTCGAACACCGCCGCCATCGTCGCCAGTTACGCGAGCGAAACCGTCGCGCAATACGCGGCCGGCGCGCTCGCCGCCCGCGAACGCGGAATGCTGGTGGGCGCGACGATGGCAACCGGCGCGGCGGTGCGCGTGGCGCTGCCCGGCATCGACGCGCGCAGCCGCGTCTGGTTCAACCCCGATCTGCGCAGCCGCAATTATTTCGTGCCCGGAATCGTCGTGAACCTGGTGATGCTGGTCACGCTGATGCTGACCGCCATGGCCATCGTCCGCGAGAAGGAAATCGGAACCATGGAACAGCTTATGGTGACGCCCATTCGTCCGGCGGAATTAATCCTCGGCAAGACGCTGCCGTTCGCGCTGGTGGGCCTATTCGACACCGCGCTGATCGTGGTGCTCGCGCTCGTCATCTTCCACGTTCCTTTCCGCGGAAGCATGTTGTTGCTGCTCTTCGGCACGGTTTTATTTCTGTTCACCACCCTCGGCGCCGGCTTGTTTATCTCCACCATCTCGAACACCCAGCAGCAAGCCATGATGTCGACGTTTCTCTTCTTTCAGCCGGCTTTCCTGCTCAGCGGGTTCGCGTTTCCCGTCCGGAATATGCCGGCGGCGATCCAATATTTCACATATCTGAACCCGGTGCGGTATTTCATGGATGTAGTACGCGGCATTTTTTTAAAGAATAGCGGAATTTCTATACTTTGGCCGCAATTGCTTGCCATGGCTATTTTGGGGATCGGAATTCTTACGCTCAGCACCCTCCGATTCAAGAAGAAGTTGGATTAAGGCTCCGGTACTGGTTCAAATTTACACTGTGCTGTAAATACTACCGGAAGAAATGTCAGTCCTTCCATCTAAGTGATTGAATTCTCGTTGCTGAATAGGTGGCGCTCTACTTGCTACTCCTGACGCGGGGGACGGGTTGGCAATGCCAGCCTACCTTCTGTCTGGTACCCTCCGGCACCTGCGTTCACCTACCTGGTCAGTGGTGAACGGCTGCGCGAGAGCGCGAACGGTGACGGCCAGGCAAAAGTGGACGAGCAAGCGGGATCCCTGGAGGAGCGGGCATTCTCCGGCAGGCCTTGGCTTGTATTTATCCTCCCCTTGTAGAGGCGCTGTCTGATGGTCCTCCGACAGCGCCTTTCACTTAACTCCCTCTGCAAGCTGTACTTAACTGACCGGCAAGTTGCTTCCCGAGCGGCTCGGAATAGTCCTGCGGAATCGGCGCCGCCGATTGCTCGGGGCCGCGCGTTTGCTCCCAAGTTTCTCCTGTCGGCGCATGCCTCGGGTGACTGCGGCGTGGAGCGTGCAGGGTGTGCGAAAATCGAGCTAAATGAAGACCGCATTGATTACTGGAATTACCGGCCAGGACGGGTCGTTTCTTGCCGAATTCCTGCTCGCGAAGGGCTATGAGGTTCACGGGATTGTTCGCCGCGCGTCCACGTTTAATACCGACAGGCTGGATCAGATCTATGGCGATCCGCACGAGGCCGGCGTCAAGCTGTATCTTCATTATGGCGACGTAACGGACGGCAACTCGCTGCATCACATTCTGGAGCGCGTGAAGCCGGATGAGATCTACAACCTGGCGGCGCAATCGCATGTGCGGGTCAGTTTCGACCAGGCCGAATACACCGCGGACGTCGTCGGCACCGGCACACTGCGCCTGCTGGAGGCAGTGCGCGATCATGTCTCCCGCTCCGGCAACGAGGCGCGTGTGTATCAAGCCGGTTCGTCGGAGATGTTCGGCGCGGCCAAACCGCCGCAGAATGAGAGTACGGCCTTCTATCCGCGCAGCCCCTACGCCGTCGGCAAGGTGGCGGCGCACTGGTTCGCGGTGAATTACCGCGAGGCGTACAAGCTGTTTATCTCGAACGGAATTCTCTTCAACCATGAGTCGCAGCGGCGCGGCGAGACGTTCGTCACGCGGAAGATCACGCGCGCGCTCGGCCGCATCAAGCTGGGCCTTCAAAGCAAGCTGTTTCTGGGCAATCTCGACGCCAAGCGGGACTGGGGTTTCGCGGGCGATTACGTGGAAGCGATGTGGCTGATGCTGCAGCAGGAAACGCCCGGCGACTTCGTGATCTCGACTGGCGAATCGCATTCGGTTCGCGAGTTTCTGGACGTGGCCTCCGGGTGTTGCGGACTCGATTGGACCCGGTACGTCGAAACCGATCCGCGTTACTTCCGTCCGACCGAGGTGGATTATCTGCTCGGCGATTCCTCGAAAGCGCGCGCGAAGCTGGGATGGAAGCCCAAAATCGGATTTCACGAACTGGTGCGGATGATGATGGAGCACGACATGGAACAGGCGCGGCAGGAGCAGACTCTCGCGCACGCCGGACACAAAGTCGTGATGCGGGGCGTTTCACATGGATAGTGGCGATCGAATTTTCGTCGCCGGCCATCGCGGTCTGGTGGGTTCCGCCATCTGCCGCCACCTGAAATCGCTGGGCTTCACGAATTTGATTTTGCGGCCGCGCGCAGCGTTGGATCTGTGCAATCAGGCCGCGGCGGACACGTTTTTCGCGGATCAGAAACCGGATTACGTTTTCCTTGCGGCCGCCAAAGTGGGCGGCATTCTGGCCAACAGCACGTATCCGGCGGAGTTTCTGCGCGACAATCTCGCGATTCAGAACAACGTCATTGACGCGGCGCACCGCAATGGCGCCAAGAAGCTGGAATTTCTCGGCTCGTCGTGCATTTATCCGAAGTTCGCGCCGCAACCCATTAAAGAGGACTCCCTGCTGACGGGAGAACTGGAACCGACGAACGAGTGGTACGCGGTGGCGAAAATCGCCGGAATCAAGATGGCGCAGGCCTATCGCAAGCAGTACGGCTTCAACGCCATCAGCCTGATGCCGACCAATCTCTACGGGCCGGGCGATAATTTCGACTTGCAGTCGTCGCACGTGTTGCCGGCGCTGCTCCGTAAATTCCACGACGCCCGCGCGAACGGCGCGCCGGAAGTGGTGGTCTGGGGCACTGGAGCGCCGCGGCGCGAGTTCCTGCATGTGGACGACCTGGCCGCCGCCGCGGTATTTCTGATGCAGAACTACGACAGCGACGGGATCGTCAACGTCGGCGCCGGAAAAGATATCACCATTCGGGAACTCGCCGAAATGGTGCGTGAGATCACCGGCTACGCGGGCCGGCTGGCGTTCGACGCCACAAAGCCGGATGGAACGCCGCGCAAACTACTAGACGTGTCACGGCTAACGTCGCTCGGGTGGAGTGCGCGCATCCCGCTTCCGGCCGGCATCCGTGAAACCTACCGGTGGTACGTGGAACAGGGCGCTGCGAAAGATGACGGCAACCGCTCCCTTACGGTCGCGGCTCGGAATGAGGCTGGCGGGGACTAATGGGGCTGGCGAAAACATTGTGCTGGCGGGAATTAATGGGCCGCCGGAGATAAATGAGCTGGCGGGATTGAGGCAACGGTGACGCTGCCGCATTAGAGGCGGACGATTTTCTCCGATTTTACGCCTTTTAACGCATTGCGGGTATCGACCACCAGGCGTGAGGCAGCCAGTAGCGCCTTGTAATCGATGCGGGAGTGATCCGTAACGATGACGACGCAATCGGCTTTCGAGGCGCTGTCGAATAAATCCTCGGAGGTCAACAGAAGACCTTCGGCATTGATGGATGCAACGAATGGATCGCTGTAGCCGACCCGCGCGCCGCGGCGATGGAGCAGGTGCAGAATATCGAGCGCCGGCGATTCGCGAACGTCGTCGATATTGCGCTTGTACGCGACGCCGGCGACGTGAATGCGCGAACCTTTGAGCGGCTTCGAATGCTCGTTCAAGGCGTTTTGAATTTTGTCGACCACGAAGAGCGGCATCTGGCCGTTAATGTAGCCGGCCAGTTCGATGAACCGCGCCTCAATACCCGCCTGTTTGGTTTTCCAGGAAAGATAGAACGGATCGATGGGGATGCAGTGGCCGCCCAAACCGGGGCCGGGATAAAACGGCATGAAGCCGAACGGCTTGGTGGCGGCGGCGTCGATGACCTCCCAGACGTTGATGCCCATGCGATCGCACATGAGAGCAATCT
>JBDTAT010000548.1:0-4623 GCA_039924505.1 Bryobacteraceae bacterium | reverse complement strand
CCGTCTGAGAATCCGGTGCAGGTTTCGGTCATCGTTCCCGCGTATTCAAGAAGCGCCCTGTTGCGCGAACTCATTGAGTCTCTTTGGGAACAAACCCTCGACCCCCGGTTCTTCGAAATCATCGTGGTGGACGATTGCTCGCCGGACGATACCGCCGAAGTCCTTGCCGGGCTTGCGGCCAAGTCTCCATGCCGGTTCCGGTGGCAGCGCAATCCGGTGAACAAAGGGCCTATCTATTCGCGGAACATTGCCGCACGCATGGCGGCAGCGGACATCCTCGCCTTTACCGATAGCGATTGCCGCGTGAGCCCGGGCTGGTTAGAGGCGGGTCTGGCGGCGTTTGCCTCGGATTCCTCCCTCGCCTTTGTCAGCGGACCGGTACTTGACAAACCGGAACAGCCTATTCGCTTCTTCTCGCTGCCGAACGGAGCCAAACTCGGCGAAAATCCGGTCTATCCGACGTGGAATGTGTTCTATAACAAAGAAATCTTCTGGGCAAACGGCGGCTTCGACGAATCGGCTTGGTTTGGAAATGTCAAGGATCGGCCGATCGATTGTTCGGACTCGGATTTTGCGCTCAAGCTCAAGGATTTGAAGTATCCCTATCGATTTGCAGTGGATGCCATTGTCTATCACGAAGTGTGGCAAGTGGGACCGCTCGATTGGCTGAACGCATTTTCGCGCATGTTCTACATCCCGGCGCTGATGAAGCGTCATCCTGAACTGCGCCGGCAGATCTTGTGGTGGGGACCGTTCCTGGCGCAAGAAAACCTGCTGTTTTATGTCGCGATGGCCGGCCTTGCGGCTGCCTGCTCCGGTTTCGGCTGGGCGGCTCTGCTGGTGCTTCCGCATCTATGGCAGTCGCTCGCAATCACGGCGCGCGATTGGTCCGTGGTGAAATTACCGAAAATCGCGGGACAGGTGGTTTTCCTCGGCTTACGCCAAGCGGTGATTTGCGGCTCTTTGATCTATGGGAGTTTACGGATGCGGACTCTGGTGCTCTGAACGGCGATGCTTGCGGACAATGACAATCCGATTCTGGTTTCCGTCGTGGTTCCGACATTCAATCGAGCGGTTCTGCTTGGTGAACTGGTTGAGTCTCTAGGCGCGCAGACCCTGGCGTCGTCCCGTTACGAAGTCATCGTCGTGGACAATTGTTCCACCGATCCCACCGCCGAGATCATGCGCCGGATGCAGAGCGAGTTGACATGCCGTCTGGTCTACCATCGCATGCCGGAGAATCGCGGACCTGTTTTATCGCGAAACACGGCCGCCCGCATGGCGCTGGGCGAAATTCTGGCGTTTACCGATAGCGACTGCCGGGTCAGTTCCAACTGGCTCGAACATGGACTTCGAGCGCTGGACGAGCACCCCGGCGCCGCCTTTGTTACCGGTCCCATCCGCGACAAACCCGAGCAGCCCGCCGGCTTTTTTACGCTGCGCTACGACGCGCAACCCGGCGAAGATCGAACGTACCGGGCCTGCAATATTTTTTACCGGAAGCAGGTTTTCTGGGAGGCGGGCGGCTTTGATGAAACCGCCTATTATGGGCAGACAAGTTTTATGCACTATGAGTGCGCCGATATCGACTTGGCGTGGCGCGTGAAGGAGAAGGGTTGCGCCAACTTCTATGCCCAGGATGTGGTGGTTTATCACGAGGTCTGGAAGGTCACTCCATGGAACTGGCTGAATAAGCAGACGCAACTAATGCCGCTGCCACTTTTCCTGAAGCGGCACCCGCACCTGGCCCGTAGTTTCCTGTGGCACGGGCCGCTTTTCGCTCCGCAGAACGCGCTGTTCTACGTGCTGGTGGCTGGGTTTCTTCTGGCGCCGGTGAAACTCTGGTTTCTCGGTCTCACGCTTCCCTATCTGGCTTGGCTGATCAGCCGTGTGACATTCGAATTGTGGAGAAGGCCCGTGCGGTTGCTGGCTGCGCTGACGTTCTGGGGCTTCGCGCAGGCGGTCATGTGCGGATCGCTTTTGTGGGGTAGCATCCGCGCGCGGAGAATTGTTCTATGAGTGTCGAGACGCCTGGCATCGTTCCCGCCGTGACGGTGATAATTCCAACCCGGAACCGGGCGTCACTTCTGCGGGAACTCATCGAGTCGCTGTGGAAGCAGACCCTCGATCCGCGGAACTTCGAAATCATCGTCGCCGACAATCTATCGAGCGATGGCACCGTGGCCATGATGGCTGAGTTGCAGCGCGTTTCACCCTGCCGCCTGACGTTCCACGCGATGCAGGAGAACAAGGGGCCGATTCACTCGCGCAATACGGCCGCGCACATGGCGCAGGCCGGTATTCTGGCCTTTACCGACAGCGATTGCAGAGTTGCGCCCGAATGGCTCGAACGCGGCATGGCGCCCTTTGCCGCCGGCGATGTGGCATTCGTCAGTGGCGTGGTGCTGGACAAACCGGAACAACCCGTAAAATTTTTCACCTTTCGAAACGGCGCGGTTCCCGGCGCCGAGAACTTCACCTACCCCGCCTGCAATATCTTTTTCCGGAAGCGGATCTTCTGGGAAATGGGCGGTTTCGACGAGGGCGAATACGTCCGCGACATCGGTGACAAGCCGATTGAGTGCGCCGACACCGATCTGGCCTGGAGAATCCGTAAAAAGGGGCTTCGCAACGTGTACCTGGACGAAGCGGTGGTGTACCACGAGGTGACCCCGATGACGCCGTGGGTCTGGTTGAAATCCCAGTCGCGAGTCGTGATGGTGCCCCTTGCCATCCGTCTGCATCCCGAGTTGCGTGAGAAGTTGTGCTGGTGGGGCCCCTTTTTCCGCGCCGAGAATTTACTTTTTTATATCGCGCTGCTGGGCTTACTTTTAGCGGCGCTTGTCAACGGATGGCTGGCGCTGCTGGCCGCGCCGTATCTGTTGCATGGCTTAACCATTCCCGGCACCAGGTTTTCCATTGCCCGGATTCCCCGGCTCGCCTTCCGTACCGTGGTGCTTGCTCTGCGCCAGACGGTCATCTGTGCCGCGCTCGTTTATGGCAGCGTGCGGACGCGCACGCTGATTCTATAACCCATGAAACACCTGATCGATAGCACCGATCCGGGCGCCCCGGCCATTCTAGTTGAGCCGGCTATCCGGGTTGAAAATGTGTCGAAGATTTATCCGCGCCAACCGCTGCTGAGCTTCTTACAGGATCCGGCCGAGCGCAGAGGCACGCAGGCCCTCCGCGATATCTCCTTCACTGTGCGGGAAGGCGAGACGGTGGGCCTGCTCGGACCGAACGGCGCCGGGAAAACGACCCTTCTCAAAATTATTTCCAGCCTGCTTTATCCGAGTTCGGGCCGTGTGCTCGCCCATGGGATCGATCTGGTGAAGGAGTCTTTGAAGGCCCGCTCCATCATGGGGTTGGTAACCTGCGAAGACCGAAGCTTCTTCTGGCGGCTCACCGGACGCCAGAATCTGGACTTTTTCGCAACGCTTTACGGCCTACCCCGCAAGAAGGCCTTCGAACGGATCGGGATTCTGTTTGAAACGCTCGGTCTGGCGTATGCAGCCGATCAGCCATTTCACTCCTACTCTTCCGGAATGAAACAGAAATTGTCGATCGCCCGCGGTCTGCTCGGCGACCCGCGGATTGTGCTGTATGACGAGCCGACCCGCAGTCTGGATCCTTTGAGCACTCAGAACATACACCGGTGGATGGTTGCCAACCGCGCGAATTCGCCGCGCACCGCGCATCTGATCGCCACCAATCAACTCCGCGAGGCGGAACTGCTCTGCGACCGGGTGATAATCGTCAATCGGGGAATTATGATCGCGCATGGCACGATCGGCGAGATCCGGCAGCGGTTTCAAGCCGAGCGCCACGTCATGCACCGCATCACCTATCTGGAAGCTTGGCGCGCGGAGCGGCCCGGGGCCGATGTGGAGCGCGGCTTGATGGAAGTGGTCGAGGAGAGCCGCGAGGGTGACTGCGTTTCCTTGCGCGCCTATACCCGCGACGGCAGCCAAGGCCTCTCGGCCGTGCTCGCGGCCATTCTCGGAAATGGCGGAACGATATTGGAGTGCCACACCGAAAAGGTCGCCTTCGACGACGTGTTTTGCTCGCTGGTTCAACGGGAGTACGATGAATCGAACGTCGCCATCGCGGGAGCACGGGCATGAGACTTGCATGGGCCTTCTTCAAACGCGACGCGACCATCGCCTTCAGCTACCGCGTTTCGTTCGTCGTCCAGTTCATCGGCAAGCTGGCGGTGCTCGCGCTGTTCTTTTTTCTCTCGAAAACGGTCGGCGACAAACCGCTGCCCATACTGGCGCGGTACGGCGGCGATTTTCTGGCGTTCATGATTATCGGGATCTCCTTAAGCGACTGCGTGCTTGTCAGTCTTACCAGCTTCGCCACCCAGATCCGGGACGCCCAGACAACGGGCACGCTGGAGGCAACCTTGATGTCACCGGTTCATCTGCCAACCATCCTTCTATACTCCGTGCTTTGGGATTACTTTATGACGGCTATCGGCTTCGTATTCTACCTGGTGGGTGGAGTGCTGTTATTTGGCTTGAAGATTCATCAGTTTCATTTTTTCGCTGCGCTGCTGCTATTCATCCTGACCATCACGTCTTTCATGGGCGTCGGGATATTGTGGGCCGGAATCGTTCT
>JBDTAT010000547.1:0-3904 GCA_039924505.1 Bryobacteraceae bacterium | reverse complement strand
CATCGGCGCTACCTCTTTCGACAGGTTCATCTCGAAACAAAGATTCAAGGCATGATTCGGTCGGGAAACCATGGCAGACCTCCTTACGCCTCATCGTTAGAATATCAACGGACTGATTCGTTAGCCGGCTCGCCGGTACATTTCGCTTTCAGGCCGCCATATTCCCTTTCACAACTATTGATGGAGAAGCGGGTTCCAATAGGTTGTTGGAAAATATGGAGGGTTCCTCTTCTCCATTGAGTCAGCCACGACTATAGCGTGTTGTACCCCTTTCGTTACTATTTTTCGTGGTACGAACCGCGTATTCTAAATAGCAGGTCCCGATGCGCAAATCCCCCTCTGAGTTTCGTTCCGCGTGGCCGCTTGTGCCGCGCTTTGCCGGGCTTTTCTGCCTTGCGGTTCTTCTATTGCTTCCTTTGCCGGCTTTGGCGAGTGCTACACAGGCCACCGTCAATCGGCGAAGCCACAGCCATCGGTTGCATTCCACTGCCGGCCACATTCATCGGCGGCATGGTTCCAGCGGTCCCCATGCTGCCTCCCATCCGGCCAAGCGGCCCGTGTCGCGGAGTCAGTCGGCGCGTTTCCGTCGTACGGCACATCGGCGGAGGGCAGTAAGCCGAGCCCGCAGATTGCGGCTAGACGCCACGCTCGACAATATCCGGACGCATACCACGCCGACAGAAACACCCTCGCCCAGTGAGGAAGAGGCCGCATCGACTGGAAACCAGGGCCAGGCAGAGACACCCCAACCTCAACTGATGGAGTCGGCAGCGCAACCCGCCGGGTCGAATTCGTCCGGTTCAGGCGCGACACCATTTCCTGCCGATGCTGCCGCACGCAACCTCCCATTCTTCAGTCCCGCAGTGCCCCGTTTCATGCCCGTGGCGCTACGCGGTTCTCATGAAGTGCTGGTCCACCAGAACATCATTGCGGACGTTGAAGGATTGAGCCGCATTCAGAACGATTCACAGTTGGGCGCGATGGTGCGTTCCGGCGATCTGGTGGCCTTGCCTGCTTCCTCCGCGCTGGTCGTTGACCCTCGGCTGCCTCTCAACCGTCGTTACTGCCGCCCCTGGGCCGCGAAATTTCTAAGCGAGCTTTCCCGCGCGCATGAAAACGTTTTTGGTCATCCGTTGCAGCTCACCTCGGCGGTCCGCACCATCGAGTTTCAGCGGCACCTTGCCCACTACAACGGCAACGCGGCGCCCGCCTATGGCGATACGGCGTCTCCCCATTTGACGGGTGAGGCGATCGATCTCGGCAAAAAGGGAATGTCGCAGCATGAAATTGCCTGGATGCGTACCGTGCTCGGCCATCTGCAGGCAAGCGGCAAGCTGGATGTGGAAGAAGAATTTGAGCAGGCGTGCTTTCACATCTCCGTGTACAAGACCTACGCTCCGCACAGCACGCAACCCGCACGCCTGGTTGCGAGCAGCGACTCCGCGCCGGCGGACGACATCCAGCCGAACGACTCGTCAGCGACCGCGGCCATCGGCGGCCTGGCTCGGCCCGTCAGCGAGCCGGTCGCGCACCGTACCTGGACCCGGCATGCACGCAGCTATTCCTCTCGTCCCGCACGGCGCGCTGCCGTGCGCCGTCACCGGCGGCATCACCGCGCATCCATGTCTCTGCTGGCCGCGCGGATGCGCTAGGGGCAAAGACTTAGTGTCATTTGTGGTGCGTTCACATCAGATGGTCGGTCGTGGCAGCCTGCTCGCGCGCTCCCATCAATTCATCTTCACTCAGACGATTCACCCGGCGTAGCGAGGGAAACATCACCGTCCACGCGCCGGTGATGACAATCGCCCCCACTCCGCCGACGACGACAGCGGGGACCGCGCCCCACCACTGCGCCGTGACCCCGCTTTCAAAACTTCCAAACTCATTGCTTGCTCCGACAAACAGCGCATTGACGGCGCTGACCCGGCCGCGCATCGCCTCCGGGGTGGCAAGTTGCAGCATGGAAGATCGCACGATCACGCTGACCATATCGGCGGCGCCCAATACAAACAGCGCCAGCAGGGAGAGCGCCATGTTCCGCGACAGGCCAAAGACCACCGTGGCTGCCCCGAACAATGCGACGCAATACAGCATGCGCTTCCCGGCATGGTGTTTCATCGGCCGCCAGGTCATCAGAATGGAAACCGACAACGCGCCAAAAGCCGGAGACGCACGCAGGATTCCCAGCCCGCTCGGGCCGGAATGCAGGATGTCTTCCGCGAAAATCGGCAGCAACGCGACCGCCCCGCCAAGCAACACCGCAAATAAATCCAGCGTCGTCACGCCGAGCAGCAACTTCTTGCGCCACATATATCGGAACCCCGCCAGCAGAGTTTCCGTGGACATGTTCCGCTTCTCCTGGCGGCCGGGACGCACGGAAAGCGATCCCACCAGGAACAGAAAACCAAGCAGCGTGAGCAGCGTGAAGCCGTAGACAACCGCGCCTCCAGCTAAATGTCCGCCGACAGCAGCTGGCAACCAACGCTGGAGAGGCAGCGTGAAGAGCAGGCCGCCGAGCGCGGGCCCGACAAAGTTGGCCAGCTGAAAGATCGACGCGCCCCAGGAAACCGCGTTGACGAAATCGCCCTTCGGCACGAGATGCGGCAACAGCGCCGAGCTGGCCGGACCGCTGAATGAGCGCCCGGTGCCGATGAGGAAAAGCACGGCAAATAAAGGAGCCACGCTCTGCGTTCCGATCCATGACAGGTAGAACAGAACGCCGGTGCAGACGCACTGCAGCGTGTAACAAATCAGGATGACGTTGCGGCGGTCATAGCGGTCCGCCGTGTGTCCGCTGATGATTAGAAATAAAATGCCAGGCAAAAACAGAGCCAGGCCGGTATAGCCAAGGTCGATGGCGCGATGCGTGATTGCGTAAATCTGCCACGCCACTGCGACCGCCTGCGCTTCCGATCCAATGATGACAAGCAGGCGGGCGAGCTGATACCGGCGAAAGTCGCGGGACTCAAATGCGGCGGCGGCTCGATGGGGGTCGTGCGGAATCACCATTCCTTCTATCCTGTCATATCCTCCCGGATATGTAGTTCCGTCGTTATCTCCGGGCCGTATGAATCCTCCTGTACTCTGGACTTTTCGGGCCGAACTTAACCATGGGCGAATCCGATTCATCTCTCAACCTACAGAAAGCAGGGACAGGCAGGCCCGATTCTCTGCGCCCATTCGCCGGAGTGTTTGCAATCGCAATCTGCGGCGTGTGCGCGTTTGTGGACATGTACTGCACGCAGCCGCTGCTTCCGTTGTTCGTGCAGATTTTTCATGCTTCGAAGGCGGCGGCGGGACTGACCGTCAGCGCCTCAACCTTGGGAGTGGCCGTGGCCGCGCCGTTTGTCGGCAGCTACGCCGAGCGGTACAACCGCAAAAAAATCATCGTCGGCTCGATTCTCGCCTTGACGGTTCCAACCCTGCTGGCCGCCACTTCCCACAGCTTGCCGGAGCTAGTGTTCTGGAGATTTTTGCAGGGTGTTTTGATGCCCGGAATTTTTGCCACCGCCATCGCATATATCACGGAGGAGTGGGCAGAAACCACTGTCGCCATGGTGATGGCGATTTATGTCAGCGGCACGGTCCTCGGAGGATTTTCAGGGAGATTTGTCGCCGGGATGATTGCGGACCGCTACGGCTGGCAATGGGCCTTCGTAGTGCTGGGCGCGATCAATGTCGCGGGAGGATTGCTGGTCGCCGCATGTCTGCCGCATGCCCGGCATGGCGGCCGCGTAAAAGGGCAGGCCAGCGGAGTGGCTCCGGCGGAACATCATCTGCTGCGCATGCTGCGGCACTGGCGAAACCCCGACCTGCTGGTCACATTCGGAATCGGATTCAACATCCTGTTTGCGCTGGTGGCGACTTTTACCTATGTGACGTTTCATCTGGCGGCGCAGCCCTA
>JBDTAT010000546.1:0-3291 GCA_039924505.1 Bryobacteraceae bacterium | reverse complement strand
CAGCTCATCCCAGGATTCCGGATGATCCTGGTGGAGCATCGGGCGTATCTCCTGATAGCGCCGAACGGTGAAGTTCGACGCGAGTTCCGTGCTAAGCTCCATTTCTATATCTTCGACACGCACCGCGCGTACGTTGGCACCCCTGAACTGGCAAAAACACTGGCAAAGCAGATGCCCGCTTCGCTTCGCTACGCACAGGTTCTTCTTGAAGACGACGACCACTCCTCGCATATTCGCATGCTCAGTGCCCCGCGACCCATGCCGGCACTGCGGCGATTGCCAGTCATAATCTCCGCATAATTTGCGTCGAATATTGGGAGTCTGCGGTGATTATGCGCTATAATCTCCGCAGTAGGCGCGGAGAATGTACATCCATGAGCTTCCAGATTGGCCCCGGTTCAATTGGAACCGGGAACGCCTTGCCGGGCCTCTGGCGACCGTGCGCCACTGGCAAGGGCGCCTGATCGGCCACATGGAAGCCCTCGGGTTTAATCTCCGTCAGGAAGCCGTCCTCCGGACTCTCACCGCCGATGTGCTGAAGAGCAGCGAAATCGAAGGCGAGCGGCTGGACTCGGAGCAGGTCCGATCGTCGATTGCGCGCCGTCTCGGCATCGATATCGGCGCACTCCAGCCTGCGGACCGGAACGTCGAGGGCATCGTTGAAATGATGCTCGATGCCACGCGCCACTATGCCCAGCCACTCACCCCGGAAAGACTCTTTGGCTGGCATGATTCCCTGTTCCCAACGGGGCGCAGCGGAATGATCAAGATTAAGGCCGGGGTCTGGCGTGATGACAGCAGTGGCCCGATGGAAGTCGTTTCCGGCCCTGTCGGCAATCAGCATGTCTATTTCGAAACACCCAAGGCGGTCCGCCTCGGGGTAGAGATGCGCGCTTTCCTGGACTGGTTCAACACAAACGCCGATATTGATCCGGTGCTGAAAGCGGGGCTGGCCCACCTCTGGTTCGTGACCATCCACCCGTTCGACGATGGTAACGGCCGCATCGCGCGCGCCATTACCGATATGGCTCTAGCCCGCTCGGAGGACAGCCCGCAACGCTTCTACAGCATGTCGGCGCAGATCCGGCAGGAGCGCGCCGGTTATTACGGCATCCTTGAGCACACGCAGAGAGGAACGATGGACGTCACGCCGTGGATGGAATGGTTCATCGGGTGTCTGGGCCGCGCGGTCGATGCTGCGCAAACAACTCTACGCACCGTTCTCGCCAAAGCGCGCTTCTGGGAGCGCATTCAGGATGTCTCAATAAACGATCGCCAACGTCTTGTGCTGAACCGCTTGCTTGACGGCTTCGACGGCAAGTTCACGACTTCGAAATATGCGGCGCTCGCGAAGTGTTCCCAGGACACGGCCCTGCGCGATATCCTGCCTCTGGTGGAACGCGGCATTCTGGTGCGCAATCCGGAAGGAGGGCGGAGCACCAGCTATACGCTTGCCGCGGATCGGCAGCCATAAAAGCATCGGAATTTCAAGTGCAATCCCGTGGGCGCCGGAACTCGCGCGAAGCGGCGCATGTGTGCGCGCATCGTCAAATTCTGGCGCGCGGCCGCAACATTCCGCCCAGCCACACCGCCGGGGGGTACAGGATCAACAGTCCCAACCCGAACCAGTGAGGCGCCGTATGCCAGAGCATCACGGTCGCCACGAGGCCGGCCAATTCGCCAAATACAATCAGGCCCACGGTCGCTTGTTGCGCTCGACGCCGCGCGATCGCCGCACAACAATAGCCGCCCACGATCGAGTAAAGCGAATCGGTGGCCAGGCTCACGTAAAAATAGTACACCGGCGGCATGGCTGCCGAGGCGAAGCCTGGGATCAGCGCCGCGAACACTTGGTCTGTAGAGACGACCAGCGCGCCGATGGCGGCGTAACCGGCTAACACCGATATCACAAGGCGCAGCATTCCGGTCCTCCTTGAACTTCGACCGCGAAATGATGTTTTCTTTCGGTCTGCAACCGCTCCCTCACGGTCACGGAAGGCCGCAAGCGGTTACCGATATGCGCCGAATCCCGCAATCGAAGACCTAGTCTTTCAACTCGATCACCACGACCTCGAACGGCGTATCACTCATGTTCTGCTCGGAGTGTTTCGCGGCAGCGCCCCAACTCACCTCCCAGGCTTTGTGCGTGGAGGTTTCCACTTTGCCGTCGGCGCCGGTGACGCGGAAATTCTGATCCGTGAGATATACCACCACGCGATTCAGCGAATGTTGGTGCATCGGGCTGGATTGATGTGGCGCGATTTTCACCCGCAGCACGCGCACCTGGTCGTTTTCGAGAATCACTTTATAGTCCCGCCGGTCAACCTTAACCGGATCGAGCGCGCCCGCCGCGGGGTGGCCCGATTCTGGTTTCTTCAGTTCAACCTCAATAATGTTCACCGGATTCTGGCTGACGACCTCGGCGATGTGCATACCGTCCGCGGGACTCCACTTCACTTCCCCCGCCTTGAATGTCAGCGCCGAATGTTTCCCGTCCGCATATTCGAACGTCTGCTGTCCCGCATTCAGATAGACCATCACGCGGTTGACCTTATGTTGATGGAGGCGCGTCTTTTCGTGCGGCTGCACGACCACGTTGAGCACCTTCACCTGATCGTTCTCGATGGGAGTCGAAATTTTCTCGGCCGCAAACGCGGTCGATAGAGCGCAAAGCAGGATCAGCGGTCGTTTCAAGCGGGACCTCCGTTTCAGACTGTGTGGTGCTCGGGATGGTTGCACGCCGGGACCTCGGTGAGATACGCCAGGCCTTTGTAGCCGAGGTTGCCGATCAGACCCTCCCGTGAGGTATAGAACGCGAACACCGCCATGCCTTTTATCAGCTTGTAGACCGGGAATCCATCGCGCGCGGCCGCGGCGTCGTGTTCCGGCGCGGCCATGCGCTCCACCATCGCCAGGCGTTCGCCGGCCGTGGCGTCATGGAATTTATGTTCCCTCAACCAGGCCATCGCGCTCCGCCATTCGGTTTGCATTTCCGGAGCGTTCGCGGCCGCCGCATGAACCGTGAAGTCGATGTAGTGGGCCGCATGGGCTTCGCGCGCGCCCGGCTGGTCGTCGGTGGGAATCAGAATTTCGGTGTAGCCTTCGAGCGTCTCAAATTCTTCGGTCGAAAAAAATTGCGGCTTATAGTTGCTCCACCGGTCCGGCTCGGGCGGCGCGGCGGAATGTTCGTGGTGCGATTCGGCGGCCGAAATCTTTTGGAGAAATATCAATTGCGGGCCGGAGGCCGCGGCCAGCGCCGCCGCGCGAAATGTGTCCCGTCGCGTCATCGTC
>JBDTAT010000545.1:0-5976 GCA_039924505.1 Bryobacteraceae bacterium | reverse complement strand
GAGCGTCGCCAACCAGGTAGTCGCCGAGGACAGCAAGGACGCCTTCCTAGGCGCCGATAAAGACCGCCTGCTGAAATACGAGATTATCAAAGCGCGGTATTCCGACAATTTCACCAAGGCCGAGGTGGTCGTGCTGACGCGGCGGAACTGGTTGATGCAAGGCCGCCGGGTAGTGGTTCCGATGCCGGTAACCACCTTCTGGAAAGTTGTGGGCGGAGAGTGGTATTGGTATGCGCCGCCGGCGACCGGCACAAAGAACTCGCCGTTCGGAACGATGAAGGCGGGAGAGGGCGACGGCAACAGCGGAGGCGCGTCCGGCGTACCGGTGGACATGAACGCCGCCGGCATGGCGATTCTCGACCAGGTAAAGGTGGACAAGACCGCCGTCGAGCTGAGCAGCTACCAGGCGGCCTCCGCCACCGTGACCATCAGCAATGCGATGCAAGGAAAAGTAGCGCTGCGCGCCGACACGGACATCGGTATTCCCGGCTTCATTCTGAAGCTGGAGAAGACCGAACTCAGCGCCGGTGAAAGCTGCAAGTTACTGCTGAGCATGGACCCGGAAAACCAGACTGCCAAGCCGGCCGTGACGGTCCGGTTGTGGGTGCAACCGCTGAACAAAATGATTCCGATTCGCGTGACGTTCGCGATTCCACCGGAAATTGAACGGCAGATTCCCAAGGGCCGCTGATCCGGCGCCGGGTATTGGCTGGCGGATTGCCTTGGTATTCGCGGAGGCAAATGGCCCAATGCTCAGCTTCACAAATCACATCACACGGCTCCATCAGCCGGCGAGCGCGGCGCTGCCCGCGCATCAATCGGGGAAATCGCCTGCAACTACAGCGGATTCCTTTGCGCAACAGCTTTCGGCGGCGCTGAAGCAGTCGCTCCAACAGATGGGGATCAACCCGTCCGCGGTTCAGGTGAACGCACAAGGCGGGGGACAGAATCCCGGCGCTTCGTCCACGTCGGGACAATTTCTTGTCACCGTGACGGCGGCGCCGGTTGCCAGCGTAGCAGGCGCGCTGGCAGCCCCGGCTGCCAGTCCCAAGACTGTGGCGGCCGCCGCGATGGGAGCGGTCACGAATCCGGACCGCACCGACGTGGGCGGCTACAATCCGCTGCAATACGCGACGGACGACACCGCGCGGCAATTGGCGAACGAGTTGGGCGCCACCGTGGTAAAGACCGGCCCTGCCGGCGGGCCGGCCAACGTGCCCCCTCAGAATATGTTGGAGTTCGGCAACGGTTTCGTCGCGAACGCGGGATTGGTGGAGCAAATGTTCCAGACGTTCGGATCGAACCTGGCAACCCAGATGTTAGGCGCGCAGGCCGGACTGGAAATCGGCGGGTCGAGCGCGGCACACAACCCGTCGATTTCAGCGTAGGCGGCAACCGCTCCTCGCGGTCGCGGCTCGGAATCGCGTCAGGGCGAGACGGCAATCAGCGAGCTATTGCCGAATGTGAGCGTGACCCCATCGGCGCCGACGGCGGCCAGAGCCAACGGCTGGGACGAGCCCGTGGGATTTCCCGCCGGGACGTCGAACGAAACGATGTAGAGGCCAACGGCGCCGACCATATACTCGGCGGACCGTAGGGCGACGCCCGAATTGCTGAGGCCTACCACCAGTTGCGCGTTTACTTCCTGGCCGGGGACGCCCAAGTGTCCCGTTCCGGTGGCCGGCGTCACCTGATTCAGACCGGTAGCGATGAACCGCACGGTTTCACCGGAGTGGGCGGGATTCGAGGGCGAGATCAAACTGCCATCCGGCCGGAATGCGATGGCGTAATTCTGACCGTTCACCTGATATTGGAACAATCCGGGCTGAATGGCCAGAACCGGAACGCCGCTGATGGTGGTGGAACCGCCGCTGACCGAAACTTGAGCGGTGGTCGTCCCAGGGGAGAGTTCGCACGGCGTCTGGATGGTAACGCTCTCAACGCCCTGGTAATTCGACACCGAGTAGATAGGAGCGCTAAAGCCGCCGAGCGTGACGGTGTCGCCGGCCAGGGTGGTGGGCCATGCGCCGACCAAGGAGTTTGCGGTGACCGAACCGTTCAGTCCGGGCGCGAGGCCGGTGCCCATGATGGTCGCGACGCCGCAGGGCACGATGCCCGGCTGGAAGCCGGCCGCATTCACGAAACTGGTGGAGGTGATGACGGGCCCGGGAAGACGCGAGGTCAGATTGAAAGTGGCCGAGGAGTTGCCGGCCGACGCGATGATGACAATCGGACCCGGCGTGGTGCCCGCGCTGACCGTTGTGCTGGCCTGGCCGGAGCTATCGGCAGTGACCGTGGTTGACCCGACGGTCGCCGAACCGCTCGAAACGGCGAACGACACCGAAGCGCCGGGAAGCGGATTGCCCTGCTGATCGGTGACCTTCACCACCAGCGGCTGCGGGAAGGCCTGGTTGACGACGCCATTCTGATTGCCGCCGGACACTGCCGTGACGCCGCCGATTGTGACGCTGACGGTGAGATTGAAGGTAGCCGAAACACCGGTGACACCGTTGACCGACACCTTCACTTGCGCCGTCCCGGGCGTATTGCCGAGAGTAACCAGCGTGGAAACATTCCCGTTGAGGTCCGTGGTATTGACAGTATTGCTGAGGGTGACGGCGCCCGCCGGAGTGACCGACCAGGTAACCGGAGTACCCGGGAGCACGTTTCCAAACCCGTCGCTCACCGTTGCCTTCAAAGCCAGGGGAAGCGGTTGGCCACCGCGGCCGGACTGATTGTTACCCTGGACGATTGCAACCAATCCGGGCGCCCCGGCCGTTACAGTTAGGTTCACGCTCGATTGCGTGTTGAAATTCCCAACGTTGACGCCGATGCTGAACGTCCCGATCTGTCCGGTGGCGACCAAGTCGCAGGAAGCTGTACCGGTGGCGTCGGTGAGCGGTTGGCCGCCATTACAGCTTGCCGGAGCAGCCAGCGAAGAATTGCTGGTATTCACCAGGTTCAGCCCGACGCCGGGAATCGGAGTTCCGGTCTGGCTGACTACTACCACGACAATTGCACCCTTGACGATTTGGCCGGCTTGGGCGGTGATCTGCCGTCCGCTGGCGACGGTAGGCGCGGTCTCAACCGCGGATGGGGTAGAGTTGCCGCCGCCCGCCAACTGGCTGGGCACGGTGACGATGCTGAAATTGACGTTTCCATTCAGACTGGTCGCATTGATAGTGGATCCCTGGTAGGGGATGCCTGGATTCAGCGACGTCGATCCCAGCACGGAGATGGATGCAAGGCCATTAGCATCCGTCAGCGCCGTGACGGAGTTGCCGTTTCCGCCCGTACTGCCATTGCCGTTGGTGCAGCTCGTCAAGCTGCCGCCGCAACTGGCCGACACCGATCCCTGCGTCACGCTGAAGGTGACCGGCGTTGCGACGATTGGATTTCCATTGCTATCCTTCACCAGGACCACGAGTGGAACCGTGGTTTGTGTGCTGGCGGTCACCAACTGGCCGTTACCCGAAACGATGGTGGTGGTTCCGGTCCCGGCTGTCCCGCCGCCGCCGGTGGAGCCGTTACCGGCCACGCTGAGTGAAAAGCTGGTGGTGGCGGAGGTTCCGGCAGCCGCCGTCACGGTGAATTGCCCGGCGGCGCTGGGCGCCGTGACGGTGGTCTGGGCGAAACCGTCGGCGCTGGTCGCGACCGAGGTGTTTTGGATGGCGACGGCGGTGTTCGTAGTCGCAAATGTTACCGCCGTATTCCATACGGGACGGTTATTGGCATCGAGGACGCGAACAATCAGCGGCTGCGAGCTGGCGCTTGCACCCACCACCTGGTTGTTGTTGTATGGCAATATCGTAGCGGCTCCGCTGGTCGGCGCCGTGCTGGTAAAGGACAAGGCGGAAACCGGAGTGGCAATACCGGCGCTGCCGCTCGCGGTATTCGCGTTGAGGTCGACGCGATAAAGTGTCTCGGCATTGTTGGCACTGGCGACGACATAGAGCGCCGCAATAACCGACGAGCCGTTTGGCACTTCGCCCGAGGCCGCGATGGCCGCGATATTGACGCCGCTTGGCAGGGCTCCGTTCAGCAGGCTCGAATTGGTGATATTGAGCGGGTTCGTGGAAATTTCATAGAGGTTGCTGGTGGTTCCGGAGGTGGCAAAAATGCGGTTATTGCCGGCCACCACCAGTTTGGGGTTCAGCGTGATGCCGCTAGTCGGATTGGGAATCGTGCCCGCCACGGTGTGAGCGATCAGATCGAACTGCATGACGATGTTGCTGCCGGTAGCGGGTGAGTAGTTGGTGGAGACGCCGTAATGGCCGTCGCTGGTGAAGACCATTTTGTTGGGGACACCGTTAACATCAATCTCATTCCGCACCACGCCCGGATTATACGGGTCTACCTCATAGACGCGATTATTCAACGTGACGTAGGCGTAGCCATTAGGAGCCACCGAGACGCCGGTGACGCCCGGCACGCCACCGGGCAATTGGAGCGGCGTGGCGACGGAGGTCAGCGAACTAAGATCGAACGTGCTGAGCACGGTTCCGCTGGCCGCTGCTCCGGCGACTAGAACGCGCGTGGAATCGAGGCTGATGGCGACGTCGACGGGGGTGCTGGAGAGCGGAATTCCGCCGGGTAGCAGTTGGGAGTCGGTGGTGGTGTCGAAGATATAGAGCGTTCCACTACTACTGCCGGCAGCGCCGGTGGTCACTACCAGGCGTTTGCCGTCGGGCGACAATGCGGCGGCCGTGGCACCGAGGTTCAGGCCGCCGATGGTGCGGACGTTAAGAGAGGCGTCCATCACGGAGACCGCCGTCGCGCCGGAATTCGCGATCAAATAGAATTTCGATCCGTCGGGTTTGCCGAGCACCTCAAACGTGCCGGCAGGCGCCTGAAATCCGCTCAGGGAAGTCAAAGGATTCGCCTGATAGGCATATCCGGGGCCAGCGCCATTGGCGCTAGGTAGGGCATATATATAAGATGAAACCGTTTGCGCCTGGCCAAAGCTGAAGCCAGCGAGCGCGGCCAGCCAGAAGAAGACAACCAGTGTCGATTTACGAAGAAGCATGGAACACTCTCCCTGGGAATTTAGGATTCGATGGCGCCGGGTATACAGGACGCAAATGGACCTCAGTGCCTGTCTGGAACCAATCCATTAACCGCTCCGGTACCTGCATTCTGAACCGCGACCGTGAGGACGCCGAGGCCAGTAGGAAACTCACGCCACGTACCGTTTCTGCGCGAGTTCACTAGAAAACCCGTTGGACGCGGGTGGAGCAAACCAGAGTGTATCACAAGTACGGGATAGAGGCTAGAAAAAAGGGATAGTAAGGAATAGTCCCGGTAAGGGGGGGCAGGGGGTGGTTCCGCCGGGCGGGGGCACGAGCTGTGACGCAAGTTGCGGATTTGACGCGAACGATTTGATGTTGACGGGCTGGCTCCCGTTTGGCCGGAGCGGCGTTTTGCGAAACGAAGCCAATTCGAGGGCGTGACGCAAGTTGGCATTTTGAAGGGGCGTGTTTGACGATGTAGCGGCTCGCGGCCCGCTGCGGCGTTTTGCGAAACAGAGCCAATTCGGGGGCGTGACGCAAGTTGGCATTTTGAAGTGGCGTGTTTGACGATGGCGTGAAGGTTTGCATTTGGTGTTGGGTTAATTTCCGTCCGGCCTAATGATACGACGCCTGCGGAGGGCAATTCGCGAGCTATGGGAGATTGTGCTTTCCAATCAGCGATTTAAAATTTATTTTGGGTGGTGACTGAAAAAGGTCTCATCAGTTTCGCTGCGCCGGACAGCCCACCCCACTACTGCCACCGACAGATCGCCTTCGGAAATTCCAAAAAAGCACGTCTCCGCCAGATCACCCTTCCGGTCTGTCACTTCCGCTTCGCTCTGCCGGGGAATGGGAATCAACGCTTGTTCTTCGTCCATGTCTCAAGGTAGTGGTGCCCTGAACTGTTCAGGCTGGATTGTTACCGGTCGGTCAGGCCGGCGGCGGCAGTCCGGCGCACCGCGTCTAC
>JBDTAT010000544.1:0-4490 GCA_039924505.1 Bryobacteraceae bacterium | reverse complement strand
GCGGGACCGGCGCGCGCGCAGTGTGGAAACTCAACCGCCTCTCCCGCTCGCGCCGGGATGTCCCGACGATCATGGAGCGGCCGGCAGAGGCCGAAGCCGGATTCCGTAGCGTGGCCGAGGCGACTGGCGCGACCGCACGGGCGGGAGGGATGATGAGGCGGATGGCCGGGGCGTTCACGGAGTTTGAACGGGCCTGCCTGGCGGGCGCGCCCAGCAGGATTGGATGCCGCGCGCTCTACTTCTTTTCGGCGGGCATGATGTAGACGTAGATAAGGTGCCCCGGATGCTCGTCGGCTTTGTCGATGTTGTTCGGTCTCCATCCGGGGACCGCGTAATCGTGCGAAACCACCCGCGCTCCCGGTTTCAAATACTTCTCCAGCCGCGGCCGCAGTTCTTCATTCGAGAGCGTCAGCAGGTATAACGTCACCACATCCGCGCCACTCAAGTCGACGTTCATCAGATCGCCGTGAATAATTTTCACTTGGTTCTGCAGTCCAAGCTTTTTTACACGGTTGGTGGCGACGCGGACCAGCTTCTCGGAGATCTCGACACCGACGGCCTTGGCTTTATAGTTCTCGGCGGCCGCGATGACAATGCGCCCGTCGCCGCAGCCGAGGTCGTAAAGGGTTTCGCCCGGCTTCAAATTCGCCAGCTCCAGCATCCGGTCCACCACGCGCGGCGCGGAGGGAACGTATGGCGCCAGATTGTTCGCATACCGGGGAATGTTCTGCGCCGGTAGAACGGCGGCCGTGGCTGCCGCCAGCAACGCCAGTCCGCCAGTTCGTGCGCATCTCCTAAGGAACTCGCGCAAAACGGAGTGTGGCGCGAAATGGTTTCTGCCCCGTCCGGTGGTGCGCGCCGCACCCTTTGCGCTCCTCGAAAAATCGCGCAAAACGGAACGCGCCGACAGCGTGTTTCCAGTCCAGGCGGAGGACGCGGCCGCGTCCTGTGCGCTCCTAAGGAACACGCGCAAAACGGAGCACGGCGCGAAACCATCTCTGGCCGATTCGGCCGTGTGCGCGGCGCCCTTTGCGCATTTGCTGAATCCGGACGAACGCATAGAGGTTATTGAGAAGATTCCGCGGCCACCTGCCGCCCCTGTTTCGATTTTACGATACGCGAGACCATTTCGGAGACGGCATACCACAAATCCCTTGGACGGCTGATGGTAAATTCGGTTCCCTTGAAAAACCGCACCGCACGGCTGATGGAGTCTTTCCAGGGCGCCGCCTGCGGATTCAGGTTGTAATTCATGTAAAAGACGGGATATTCCAGGTCGCCGATCTGCTTTAGCGAATCCTGCGGAACGTTCTCGTCCAGCATTACCTTCGGTCCGGCGAAAACCAGCGCGTCCGGGCGATCCGGGCCGCCGATCTCGTGCTTAATCAGATCGGTCAAAAAATCGGTGTCGCCATGCTTCTGGCCGAGCCGCTTCACGTCCACCGTCCCCAGGTTCAGCGAGTTCAGCGCATCGCCCAACGCGGGAAAGTCGATCCGGCCCGCGTCTTCCTGGCGGTACAAAATGCGTTGCTCCTGCATGTTGAACGCCACTACGGAGAACTTGCCGATATGCGGGTCGCGGGAGATGCTGCGCAGAATCGACACCAGCGCGGCCGTATCGCTCGGCCGCAGCGCCGCCGATAGCGAATCCTGCGGCGCGAAATTGATCATGATCTTCACATCCAGCGGCGGCTCATTCTGGATTCGCTCGATGGGCGGGTCGTCCTTGAATTCTTCTCCGTCCGTCTTATGCACCATACCCGGAGCGATGTTCAGCGCCATCTGCTTATCCTTCGGCGCCAGCGACGCCTGCGTATCCCAATAGAACGAGCAGACGCGCTCCGCCCGGTCCCGCATCAGCCAGTCGACGTGATAATTCCCCTCTCCCGCATCGAAGGAGCCTTGCAGGTACGCATCGCCTCTGGCGTCGTCTTCTATGGACGGAACGCGCACGTGCTGGATGAAATACACCGGCTCGTCCTTATGATTTTCCGGGATCACGCGGAACAGCAACGTCAGAAGATTGTCCGAACCCGCAAAGTCTCCCAAGGGCACCGTTACCGTGTAGCCTGTATGAAAACGCAGATCGAAACCCAGGACCGGCTTCTCGGGTGTGACGGTGCAGGGTAGATCCTTGCGGGGTTCCTGAGCCTCCAACACCGCCTGGTCAGTGTTGAAAATGTGGACCGTGTCACCCTCGCCGAGGAAAGTTTGCGCGCCTGACGCCCCCGCCAGCATCAGCAATAGAACTGCCGGACCAAGTAGCCCGCGCACAACAGACACACCGGCGGCAACCTCCGCGAAGTTGCCCGTTGCCTGGGCGCCGCGGCTGGCGGCGTGTGCGCGATTTGACAGAACTCCGCATCCTCTGCGCATTTTGAGGAGCCCTCGCCGTTTCGAATCGTCCCTATCCTACACCAACCGGAGGTCGCCTGCGATCGCCTCCGTCACCCTTCTTCTTCACTCTACCCGGAAGAAAGGGCAATCCGTATTATGGATCATAAACGCGCTAAAAGCGTAACAGAATTTTTCACCGGTTTTTCCCGGTGCGCCCAACCCGGTTTTAGACGGCGGGATGTTTTCTTTCGACCTGAAGCACCCCCTCGCGGCGCGCGGCTGGGAAGGCCCGTTCCGAGCCGCGCGCGTCAAATATGCGCTGAATCTCGCGGTCGAAGACCTGGCGGCTGCACATGCCAATCGCTGGCGCTGTATCGGCGCATCGGCGCCGCCACGATGCGCATCGCAAGTCCGGGGGGCCCAAGCTGACGGAGAGAAAATAATCGGGATCGCACTCCATCCTGCGGTCACTGTGCTAAAGTTCTGAGGTATGGCAAGCCGCAGCGTCAACAAAGTGATTCTTCTCGGTCACCTGGGAAAGGACGCCGAGACCAAATTCACGCCCTCCGGGGCGTCCGTATCGAAATTTACCTTGGCCACTAATCGCCGCTGGAAGGACCAGCAGACCGGCGAATGGAAAGAAGAGACCGACTGGCACAATATCTCCTTGTGGCGCGCGGAAAATCTGGCGCCCTATCTGACCAAGGGCAAGCAGGTCTACGTTGAAGGCCGCCTGCAGACCCGCAGTTATGAGGATAAGGACGGCAAGAAGCAGTACTTTACGGACGTGGTGGCGGACAACGTGATCCTGGTCGGCGGCCGCGGCGGCGAAGGCGGCGCCGGCGAGGAACACGGGGGCCAAGGCCAACCCGTCTCCATGCCGCGCGGCGCGCAGCGCAGCCAATCCGCCGCCACGCCAATCTCCGGACCTGGGTCTGCACCGGCTTCTGGACCTGCCTCCGGGCCAGCCGACGAGCCCGGCATCGATGCCGGCATCACCGACGACGACGTACCATTCTAGGGTATTTCGGTGTGCCTCTATGTCACGTGCAAACGGTCATCGAGCAGCAGTAATGGCCGCGGGCAGGGGCTGGCAAGTGTGCTGCACTGCGCTCGATCTGCTGCCGGCTCAGTCGATACCCAAGCCGTGAACGATGCGGGCTTCCGGCCTGATCTTCTCGCGGTCAACTGCGGTCTGCATGACGATTACCCGGCAGAGAGCCTCCCATACGTCTCTCTTGTTCCAACTGCCGGCATCCGCGACCAGCCGCGGATGGTTGAAGGCAAGCACACCCCGGGCGAGATCGCCAACCGTTCTATCGCGATTTGGAAAAGCGATCGCAAGCGGCGGTGAGAGCTTTATCGGGAAACCACCGGCGGCCAGCCCAAGGAAGAACAGCAGCGCGATCCAACCGTAGCCGGCTCTGCCATGGATTCCTGGCACGACTGCCAAAACCATCTCCAGTGTGAGAGGGCTGAGCTGTATCCACCCCGGATGCGGTAGATCTGGCAACTTCAGTTTCATGGCCTCCTGAATGCGCCGCCAGTTTCGACGGCGGCCGTCCCCGAGGCAGTATCGCCTCAAGCGGCGTGGAAGGCGTTATCTCGCGCCGCTCCATCTTCAAGGTATCGACGATTCCGCGCCGGGTTCGGTAGAAGGCCGCGCTGGTCAAGCAACGCTTCGAGTCTTGCCCTTGTAGTTTGGAGACCACAAGGCGGTGGAGGTCGCTCCAGGCCCATATGAATCCTCGATACCACTCCCGCACTTGCGCTCCGGAGGAAAATCGGCGTAAAACCGTTGTAGCATGAGCAAGCAGCCGCAACAACACGGTTGGCCGGAGGCAATCAGGCTATGCCGGCTGGATCGGAACGACGTGGATATGGCCAAGCGACTTGGCTTTCAGCCCGCTGCGCCGATTCGAGCCAGACCCGGTCCGAAGCAAAGATGGAAGCTGCCCGTAAACGAGTGGGTCCGCGAACTACACCGCGAGCGCTTCGGCCACGTGCTCGGCCAGAAGGCGCTCCCGGTGCCCGTTCCAGTAGAAGTCGAGATCGATCAGGCGGCCATGCTCCGGTTCGAACAGCAACTCTATTGGGACGACTATTGGGCACGGAATGAGGACGACGCGCGCACAAAGACGCGCAAAGGCAGC
>JBDTAT010000543.1:0-10406 GCA_039924505.1 Bryobacteraceae bacterium | reverse complement strand
GAATGGCGGAACGGTGGGGATCGTCTTCCCGATATCGCCCCGGCGCCACACCGCAATGTCGGCTACGCGATAGCGGCGTCCGGATATCTGAATACGGATTTCGGGGACCACTTGAATGCCCAGGAGCGGAATCAATTGGCTTAACCGTATGCCGAGCTGCATTTGAATTCGTCCGTGCGGCAGTTCGCCCATGTTGCGCTCCACAATCTCGCCGTCCAGATATTCGCAGTCGGCGCCGTCGAAGCTGGTATGCAAATACTCCACGACATCCATGAGCATCTTGGTTGACATGACGGCCCCCTCCTTGCTGAATCGGCTACGCGTGCGCGAGATGCAAACCCATCTTGGCGTACCACGGCTTGGCCGGTTTCAAAGCGGCGTTCACGGCGTTGATGTTCTTCACGCCTTCGGTCGAAAGCCAATCTTCAAGCGCCTTCACGCCGCTCTTGGCATACACCGGAACGCCGTCTTTCCACGTCGCCCGGCCGCACAGCACACCTGAGAAATCGGAACCCGCTTCCGCCGCCATTCCGAGCGACTCCAAAAATTGCGCGTTGCTTACGCCGGCGCTCAGATAAATAAATGGCTTCTTCGCCGCCCCATTGGCCTTCCGGAAATAATCCAGCGCTTCAGCGCGCGTGTACGCCGTCTGCCCTTTGTAGAAAGACGATCCTTCGACGAAATTTGAGTTTACCGGCACTTCCATTTTCAGCACGTCCACGTGATATTGCGGCTTGGAGAACTCCTCCATGGTGTGGATAACGATTTCCGGCTTGCGCTTGGCAAACTCGAGGCCCTTCTCGTCGCCGCCCTTCGGATCGTAGGCGATGAACTCCAGGAAAAACGGAATCTGGTGGAATTCGCACTCGGCGCCAATGCGTTCAATGAACGCGTATTTGGTGACTTTCACTTCGGGCGCGTCGTGATTGGTGTAGTAAAGAAGCACCTTGACCGCGTCCGCGCCCAGATCTTTAATTCGCTTCACGGAGAGATCCGGCAGCAAGTCGGGCAGACGGTTGGGGTCGGTGCTATCATAGCCGCTCTTCTCATAGGCGAGCAGCAGACCCGCGTTCTTAGAGCGAACCTTCGCGGCATCCAGGCCATATTCGGTATCGAGCAAAATGGCGCTCGCATACGGCGTCAGCACACGCACCACCGCCGTCTTGAACTCCGATAGCATGTGCGGCGTGACGTCGGCATTGGCGGCGCCCTTGGCGGAGGCGATCATCTTTTGCAGACTGCCGCGCTGGTCCATGGCGGCCGCCGCAATGACGCCATTTTTATCCGACAGCGCCTTCATATGGTTGAGTTTTCCCTGCGATCGTTCCATAAACTACCAGTGTAACCCGACGGTCCGAATAGCGCACAGGGCGCGGCGGCGCCCTTCAAAGCATACGGAAACCCGCTGCCGCCGCGCTCCGTTGTGCGCGAGTTTCCAGAGAAGCGCAAAGGGTGCGGCGCGCACAATCGTCCGGGGCAGAAACCATTTCGCGCCCCACTCCGTTTTGCGCGAGTTTCCAGAGAAAGACTCATGCCGGTCAACTGGCGGACGAGATGGCCGAATCGCGTTCGGTGAGATAACTGCGAACGGCGTCCGGAAGTGGAGGCATGGCATCCAAGCCCAGCGCCTCCATGCGGACATTGGCAAGCGCGGAAAATTTCGGGCGGCGCGCGGCCGTGCGGTATTGGCGGTCGTCCGTCGGCCGCAACTCCGGCGTCAGGCCGGCGGCATCGAAAATCAAACGCGCGAAATCGAACCACGAAATCGGCGTTCCTCCGCCGGCGTGGAAGACGCCGTCCTGATCCCGCTCCACCAGATCGGCGGTGCGCGCGGCCAGCGCGGGCGCGTAGGTGGGCGATGCGACGTGATCGGCGACAACGCGAATCGGATTCCGGGCCGCCGCGAGCCGCAGCATCAGCTCGATAAAATTTCCACGCGCAGTGCGCAGGCCGCCCGGGCCGAACACGCCAGACGTGCGAATGATCAGCGCCCGATCCAGATACGCCTGCGCATACAACTCACCGGCCAGCTTCGAGACCGCGTAGGCCCCCAGCGGGTGCGGCCGGTCGTCCTCGGTATAGGGCCGTCCGGCCGATCCGTCGAACACATAGTCGGTCGAAAAATGCACCAGCCGTGCGTCCACCTGCCGGCACGCCATAGCCAGATTTCGCACCGCCAACGCGTTCACGGCGAACGCCGCTTGCGGCTCCTGCTCGGCCACATCCACCTGATTATACGCGGCGGAGTTGACGACCACGGAGGGGTCTAAACCGGCCAGGCAGCGCTCCACGTGCGCCGCGTCGGTGATGTCCACGGTGGCGCGTTCATAACCGGCGACCTCCCAGCCACGCGCGCCGAACTCCCGCTTCAGCTCCGCCCCGAGTTGGCCGCCGCTGCCAAAAATTGCGATCCGTTTCCGCTCCATGTAAGCGATAGGATAACGCGAAACCGGCGCGTAGCGGCTGGTATCATGAGTTGCTTGCCACCGCCCATCGCTACTTCGTCTCCCCGCGTGCTGGATGTCGGCTGCGGCATTAACAAGTATCCCGGCGCCATCGGCGTGGACCGCAACCCGCATACCCGCGCCGACGTGTTGTGCGAACTCGACCGCTTCCCCTATCCATTCCGCGATAGTTCTTTCGGCCAGGTGCGCGCCATCCATGTCATCGAACATGTCGCGGACGTGATTCGCACGATGGAAGAATTTCACCGGCTGACGCGGCCGGCGGGTGAAGTGTTCATCGCCACGCCGCACTACACCGACTTCAGCTCCTTCTGCGACCCCACCCACCGCTGGCATCTGAACAGTTTTTCGCTGCGGTATTTTGGAGCCAACCACGGAGGCTTTGGCTACTATTCCGGCGCGAGATTCGATGAGATTTCCGTGCATGTGAAGCTACTAACATTTTGGCGGTGTCTGGGCTTCCAGTTTCTGGTGAATCATTCCCGGCGCTACCGCCGATTTTGGGAAAACTACCTTTGCTACGTCGTTCGCGGGAAGGCGATCGAGTGGCGGCTCAGGGTGGTGAAAGCGGAATAGACCATGCTCGGCTTGCTGTACCAGTTTGCAGATCGTGTGCGCCACCGGGCGCGTCAACGATCGTGGTCTGCGGATCTGGCGGCGGGGCGCCGCGGCGAGGACATTGCGCACCGTTACCTGGACCGCAAAGGATTCACCGTCGTCGCGCGGAATTTCCGCACGCGCACCGGGCACGCCGAAATAGACCTGGTGGCGTGGGACGATGAAACGCTGGTATTTGTCGAGGTGAAAGCGCGCCACAGCGCCGATTACGGACCCCCCGACCGCGCCATAGGCCAGGAGAAGGAACGTCATCTATTGCAAGGCGCGCTCGAGTTTTCCCGCCGCATCGATGTGCCCTGGGAACACGTGCGCTTCGACGTTGTGAACGTGATCCTCTCCACGCCGCCAGCCGTAATGCACATACGCGATGCGTTCCGCCCCGCCGCGCACGTCGCCTATTCCTGAGCCGCTTTGCGGTCTTCTTCGCACTCCTTGGCCCACGCGCGCGTCCGCCGCTCCAAATCGTTCACCATAGCCGCATGGCCGCCGCGTTGATTCCGCGTCTCCCCGATATCGTCATCCAGGTTCGAGAGGAACAGCGCATCCTCGCCCGTCAGCGCTACTCTGGCCTGCGGTGTGCGGTCGAACGTCTTTCCGTCGATTACCAGTTTCCAGTAGCCCTGCCGTGCGGCAAGTTGGCCGCCGGAAGACCAGAACACGGCGTCATGCGGCGATTTCGCGCGCCCCTGCGCCATTTGTAAAACGTCGCGGCCGTCGATCACGCGGTCGCCGGGAAGCTCAATACCAGCGGCCTTGGCGAACGTCGGCAAAATGTCCATGTGCATCCCGACTTCGTGAATGGTTTGCCCGCGCGGAATGACGCCGGGCCAGCTCATCACGGCGGGCATGTGGATACCGCCGTCGAACAGGCTGAATTTGAAGCCGCGGTAACGGCCGTTGTCGCCCGCCGCGGCCGGTTGTTGATTCAATCCGCCGCGCTTTTCGGTCGTCGCGCCGTTGTCGGCGGTGAAAAAGACGCACGTGTCGTTCAACAGACCGTGATGCTTCAGTGCGCCCATGATGCCGCCAACCGCATCGTCGGCGGCCGACAGCATCGCCGCATACATCTGGCGCTCCTTCGCCAGTTTTGGAAACCGCTCCACGTACTTCGCCGGAGCGTGCATCGGATAGTGGACCGCGTTAAATGGAACGTAAAGGAAAAATGGTTCGTTGTGGTGCGCGTCGATGAAGCCCTTCGCTTCGCGGGCGATTAACTCGGTCAGATATTGGCCGTCTTCGAAGGCTTCTTCGCGGTTGCGCCACAGGTCGTGGAAGTTTACGCGCTTGGGCTCGCCCCAATAGAAGCGGTGCGAGTAGTAATCGGTGCAGCCGTCGTGAAAGCCCAAGTAGTAGTCGAAGCCGTGCGCATTGGGCACGGTGTCGGGCGTGCCGCCCAGATGCCATTTGCCCAGAATCCCGGTGGCATAACCGCCCGGCTTCAGAACGCTGGCGATGGTCTTTTCGCCAGGCCGCAGCGGATTGCCATTGTTCACCACGCCATTGCGCAGTGTGTAGCGTCCGGTGAGCAGCGCCCCCCGCGACGGCGCGCAAACCGGAGCGTTCGAATACCAATCCGTAAACTGCGCGCCCGACGCGGCCAGCGCATCGATATTCGGCGTCCGGGTGTCGGTTGCTCCGCGATAACCGATGTCGTGGCTGCCCAGATCGTCAAACAGAAAAATAATGAAGTTCGGCTTGCGCGGCACCGCAGCCGCCAGCGCCGTCGCGGAAGTAGCCGCGAGAAAGCCTCGCCGTGAAATATCGGTCATAGATCGCTCCGTAACGGACTATCATAATCCAACCGCGCCAACTTTCCGGCAGCTCAGTCCGGCAAACCGGCGCCAGCCTCGAATTTCCGCCGCCGCCGCGGATTTTCGTGGGCTGGCTCCGCTTTGCCAGCACATACACTCGCGTCCTGAACACTCGCCGCGCCCCGTTGTGCGCTAGCTTCAAGAGAGAGTATCCCATGCACCGCGTTGTGATTGTCGGCGGAGGTTTCGGAGGCCTGTATACCGCGCAGGCGCTCAAAGATTTACCGGTGGACGTCACCTTGCTCGACCGGCGCAATTTCCACCTGTTCCAACCGCTGCTGTATCAAGTGGCGACCGGCTCGCTATCGCCTGGCGAGGTGGCATCGCCTCTCCGGTCCACGTTACGAAAGCAGCGGAACGCGCGCGTGCTTCTCGCCGAGGCTGTTGATTTCGACGTCCCCGGGCGGCGCGTGATCCTGCGGGAGGGATCGGTGGAGTACGACACGCTGATTGTCGCCGCGGGTGCGCGCAACTTTTATTTCGGACACGACGAGTGGAGCGCCGTCGCGCCGGCCTTAAAGAGCATTGAGGACGCGACGGCCATCCGCCACAAAATTTTATTTGCGTTTGAAGCCGCCGAACGCGAGACGGATCCCGAAAAACGGCGCGCCTGGCTGACGTTCGTCGTGGTAGGCGCGGGCGCAACCGGCGTGGAACTGTCCGGCGCGCTGGGCGAAATCGCGCACGACACACTGCGCCACGACTTCCGCAGCATCGATTCGCGCGACGCCCGTATTCTGCTGATCGATGGCGCGCGGGTACTACCACCGTATCCACTCGATCTCGCGGCCGCGGCCGAGCGGTCGTTGATTAAACTCGGCGTTCGGGCCCGCACCGGCGTTCGCGTAACCAACGTGGACGAGCACGGCGTGGACATCGAATCGGCGAATGGAACCGAGCGGGTGGAGGCGCGAACAGTCCTCTGGGCCGCGGGCGTGAGGGCGTCGGAACTCGGCGCCGTGCTGGCCACCCACGTCGGCGCGCAAGTGGACAAGCAAGGCCGCGTCCCCGTTCATCCCGACCTGACGCTGCCCGGCCATCCCGAAATTTTCGTGATTGGCGACCTGGCGAGCTGTCCGCACCCGGACGGCAAACCGCTGCCTGGTGTTGCCCCGGTGGCCATGCAGCAGGGGCGCTATGCGGCGCGTTTAATCGGCGCGCGCCTAAAGGGTGGAACCTCCCCTCCACCGTTCCACTATCACGACAAAGGTAGTCTGGCGGTGATTGGACGCGCCTCGGCGGTGGCGGATTTCGGACGCTTGCGGTTCCACGGATTGACGGCGTGGCTGCTGTGGCTATTCATCCACTTGATGTACATTGTCGAGTTTGAGAACCGGCTGATTGTATTTCTGCGCTGGGGTATTCAGTATTTGACTTACAGCCGCGGAGCGCGCTTGATTACCGGGCCCGGCGACTTGCCAGGAGGCCGCGAAGAGAGCGAGACTGAATCAGTTACGAAATCATGAAACTGGCTACCGTATTTCTCGTCGTTATTCTGGCCGCGCTGCCCACCCTCGCCGCCACTCCCAAACAATTATTCAATGGAAATAACCTGGACGGCTGGCAATGGACCGGCACGGGCGAGCAAGGCTTCGTGGTTCACGATGGCGTGCTTGAAAGCGCCGATGGCAAGGGCATCCTGTGGTACACGCGCGAGAAAATCGGCAACGCCCTGCTGCACGTCGTTTACAAAATGTCGAACGAGAAGGGCAATTCGGGCGTCTTTATCCGCATCCCGATTCAGCCCAAATCGGAGAACGACGCCATCAACAAAGGCATCGAAGTGCAGATCGATAATCGCGACGACGACTGGCACTCGACCGGCGTGCTGTACTCGATGACGAAGGCTCTCGCGCGCCCGTATAAAGCGCCGGGAGAATGGAACTCGCTCGACATTACTCTCGACGGGCCCCGCACCATCGTCAAAGTGAACAATGTCCTGGTGACCGATTACGATGGCGTCTCGCCGGTCCCGCCAAAGGTAAAAAGCTACGAGCCGGACCGTGGCCCGCGGCCGGAGTCCGGCTATATCGCGCTGCAACATCACGACCAGAGCGCCGTTATCTTGTTCCAGCAGGTGAGCGTTCAGCCGCTAAAGAAGTAGAGGAGTACCACGATGGCCCAGTCTTCGCACGAACCAAATCTGAACGCGGATTTGAAGCAGACCTACGACGCGGTGATCGTCGGCTCCGGGGCGGCCGGCGGCATGGCGGCGCATGTGTTGACCTCGCACGGCCTGAAGGTGCTGCTGCTCGAGGCCGGGAAAAAGCTCCCGATCGAAAAAGAGCTGAAGTCGATGCAGTGGCCCTACGATCATCCGCGGCGTGGCAAGATGCCGGCCGACGATCACGCGCTGACGCTGAACGAATACACCGTGCGTCCGCGTCCTTACGCGCAAGGAATGCGCTATCGCCACGTGTTCTCCTACGTCCAGGGATGGAGCGGATCGGACTATTCCAAAAATATTGTGGTGGATGAGAAGGACCATCCCTATACGGGAACCGATTACGCCTGGGTCCGCGCGCGCCTCCTGGGCGGCAAGACGGCGATTTGGGGACGCCTGGCGCTGCGCCTTTCCGATTACGATTTCAAGGCGGCCTCGCGCGACGGATTCGGCGAGGACTGGCCGATCTCCTACAAGGATATTGAGCCGTACTACGACCGCGTGGACACCTATCTTGGCATCTCCGGCTTGAAAGAAGGGCTGCCCCAGCTTCCCGACAGCCTGTTCCAGCGTCCCAACCGCTTGACCAAGTCCGAGATCATGTTACGCGCATCGCTCGAAAAGAACGGCCGTCTGCTGACCCCCTACCGCGCCGGCGTCACCACCGACGGATTGAAGCACAACAAATATCGCAGCAAATGTTTCGGACGCGGCGCCTGCACGCGGCGCATCGGCGGTTGCGATATTCACGCCGCGTTCGATTCCCCCACCGGTCTGATATATCCGGCCATGGACACCGGCAACCTGACGCTGCGCACCAACGCGACGGTCTACGAAGTCACCGTCGATAAGAATAGCGGCCAGGCGAGCGGTGTGTCCTTCATCGACACCGATACCGGCCAGACCTATCACGCCAAAGGCCGGGCCGTGATTCTCGGCGCGTCGACGCTTGAAACCGCGCGCCTGCTGCTGCTGTCGAAATCTCCGCAGCACCCGGGCGGCCTCGGCAACTCCAGCGGCCACGTCGGGCATAATTTTTGCGAGCATCTAATGGGGCCAAGCGTCACCGGCATCGTCAAGGACATGATCGGCAAGCCGCACACGCTGGACGATGGACGGCCCGGTGGTTTCTATCTGCCGCGCTTCCGCAACCTCGCGAGCAAAAATCCGAATTTCCTGCGCGGTTACGGATTTGAGGGCGAGGGCGGCATGCGCATGTTCCCCGGCCACGCGCTCTCCACGCCCGGCTACGGTAAGGATTTCAAGAAACAAGTTCGCGATTACGCCGGCGCATTTATCTCCATGG
This sequence comes from Bryobacteraceae bacterium, assembly GCA_039924505.1. GTDB lineage: Bacteria > Acidobacteriota > Terriglobia > Bryobacterales > Bryobacteraceae > JBDTAT01. Next base: position 2,042 of record JBDTAT010000543.1, on the reverse strand, counting down.
GCGGCTTCGGCGAAGTGCTGCCGCGGTACGAAAATTACGTCGAGATCGATCCGGACCGCAAGGACCGATGGGGCATCCCGGTGCTGCGCTTCCACATCGCCTTCGGCGACAACGAGAAAAAGATGGCACAGGATATGGGCGACCAGGCGCAGGAAATGTTCGAAAATGCGGGGATTCAGGTGATTGGCGTGGATCGCAAGCTGCTGACGCCCGGCTGGTCCATCCACGAGTTGGGCACGTCGCGCATGGGAAACGATCCGAAAAAATCGGTGGTCAATCAGTTCCAGCAGTGTCACGACGTGAAGAATTTGCTGGTGGTGGACGGCAGCACGCACGTCAGCGCCTCGTGCCAGAATCCGACCTGGACCATCATGGCGCTGGCATGGCGTTCCTGCGATAATCTCGCCGATCAGCTTCGGAAGGGAGAGATCTAATGGCCGCCGAATTGGGACGCCGCGATCTGATCAAACTTGCCGCGGCCGCCGTCGCCGTGAAGCCGGGCCGCGCCGCCGGTAAACCGGAGTTTTTCACGCCTCAGGAATACGCGCTGGTGGATGACCTGTCTGAGATGGTGATTCCCGCGGATGAAAAATCCGGTGGCGCGAAAGCCGCGCGCGTAGTGGATTACATCGACCACAATCTGGCCGAGGCATTCGAACAAGAGGAACGAGACCATTTCCGCGAAGGCTTGCGCGTGTTTCTGGACACCCCAGCCGCCGAACGGCCAGCCCTGCTGGCGCGCGCGGCGTCGAACGAGAAGCAGCCGCACCGGCCGGAGGAGCGGTTTTTCCGTCTACTGAAGCAATATACGATTCAGGGCTATTACACCTCGAAGATCGGCATTCACGACGACATGGAATACAAAGGCAACGTCTACCAGACGGGAGACTACGCCGGGTATTTGCCGGGGGACAAAACGGGACACGACGCGTGACCCGGCGCGAATTGTTTCAGGTGGCCGCCGCCGCGCTGGCGGCTGGCGAAAACATACCCGCCTCCAATCAACCCGCGATTCGGTTTCCCACCGCGCCGCGCGCCAGGCTCGCCGTCGCCTCGTACCCGTTCCGGAAATTTGTCAATCCGCGCACGGGAACGCTGCCGCTGATCGACTTCCCGAAGATGGTTTCAGACCGCTTCGGACTCTCGGCGATTGAGCCGCTGGACGCGCACTTCCCATCCACCGATGCCGCGTATCTGGAGAAGTTCCGGGCCGCGCTCCACCGGGCAAAGTCGCGCGTGGTCAATATTCCGGTAGGCCGCCTCGGCGGCAGCTTCTACGATCCCGAGCCGGCCAACCGTAAGATTGCGATCGATAGCGCCCGGCAGTGGGTGGATATCGCTTCCGCCATCGGATCGCCCAGCATCCGCGCACATATTCGCGAAGTAAAAGGCATCGCGCCCAATGCCGCGCTGGCTTCCGAGGCCCTGCGCCAAGTGGCCGAATACGGGGCGTCCAAAAACGTCGTAATTCACCTCGAAAACGACGACCCGCGGTCTGAAGAGCCGTTTTTCCTGGTCGATGTAATTGCCAAAGCCGGAACGCCCTGGCTGCGCGCCCTGCCGGATTTTTGCAATTCGATGCTGCTCGACAAAGGCGAGGACTATAACGATAAGGCGCTAACTGCTCTATTCCACGATGCCTACGGCATCAGCCACGTGAAGGACTCCGAGCAGGAGGGCAAGAAGTTTTACCAAATCGACTTGGCGAAGGTATTCGCCATCGCGAAACGCGCGGGTTATCGCGGCTACTTCTCGATGGAGTACGACGCGGAAGGCGATCCTTACGCGCCCACGGGACATCTGATCGAACAAAGCTTGAAACATCTCTCCTTGGCGTCTGTCACGAAATAGCAATGCCATCTCGCCCCATCGGAATCGGAACCGAGCCGCGACCGTGAGGGAGTGGTTGGACAGGTTATTTCGCAACGGACTCTAAGCCCCGGCGCCCGTCACTCGTTCGGATGATACGGGTGATTGATATAAAACGCTCGTTTGCGTCCATTATTCACGATCTGGCCGCGGTATTTCAAGGTTCCGTTGAT
>JBDTAT010000542.1:0-3557 GCA_039924505.1 Bryobacteraceae bacterium | reverse complement strand
CATAAAATCTGGATCTCGGGCGCTCAGCGCGTGCGCCTTTCAACGCACATCCACACCCGGCCGGCCGACATCGATTTATTTTTCGATCTGATGCGGCAAACACTCGGGTGACCGCCGCGATCGGAAGCCGGCGCGTTGCCGAGCCGCGACCGCGAGGGAGCGGCTTTTACCACGGACTGATAACCAAGGAGGATCACAATATGGATCGCTTTTCCAGGCGGGATGCAATGCGGTGGATGGCTGCCGTAGCACCGGCGGCGTTAGCGGGCCGGGCAGCGGCGCAGATGGCGGGCATCGAGATCGCCAAGGGCCCATTTCAGCCGTCGCGCGAGTCGCTGGCGCAGTACCGGATTCCAGAGTGGTTTCGCGACGCCAAGTTCGGCATCTGGGCGCACTGGGGGCCGCAATCGGCGCCCGAGGACGGCGATTGGTACGCGCGCAATATGTACATACAGGGCAGCCCGCAGAACAAATATCACGTCGCCACCTACGGGCACCCGTCCAAGTTTGGCTTCAAGGACGTGATTCCCACCTGGAAGGCGGAGAAGTTCGACCCGGAACATCTGATGGACCTCTATCACAAGGCTGGCGCGAAGTACTTTGTCAGCATGGGAGTGCATCACGATAACTTCGACTTGTGGAACTCCAAGAACACGCGCTGGAACGCGGTGAACATGGGTCCCAAGAAGGATATCGTCGGCCTGTGGAGGAAGGCGGCGAAAGCGCGCGGCTTGAAATTCGGCGTCAGCGAACACCTGTGGATCAGTTACAAGTGGTTCGGCACCAGCCACGACAGCGACAAAACGGGGCCGGAAGCCGGGGTCCATTACGACGGCGTGAATGCCAAGAACTTCGATCTCTATCACGACCTGGCGCCGGACTATCCGGTGAAATTCGGCTGGAACGACGAGGGCATTCCGGACGCCTGGAAGCGCGAATGGCTGCTGCGGATCAAGGATCTGACCGACAACTACGAGCCGGACCTGCTCTACACCGACGGCGCGCTGCCGTTTGAAGAATACGGCCTGAACATGGTCGCGAACCTCTATAACCGCAGCGCCAACCGCAATGGAGGCGCGTCGCAGGCGGTCTACACGAGCAAGCGCCGTGAGGATTGCGCCACCGGTACGTGCGTGCTGGATCTGGAGCGCGGCATTGTCGATAAGATCTGGCCCACCGCGTGGCAGACCGATACCTGTATCGGAAATTGGCACTACAAGCGCGGCATCCACTACAAGACGCCGAAGACCGTAATCGACATGCTCGTGGATATCGTCAGCCGCAACGGGAATCTATTGTTGAATTTTCCGCTGCCTTCGAATGGCGCGCTCGATCCGCGGGAGTTGAATATTCTGGCGGATATCACCAAGTGGATGGCGGTGAACAGCGAAGGAATTTACGCGACGCGTCCGTGGAAGATTTTCGGCAGCGGACCGGCTCAGCAGCTGGATGCGAAAGGCAGCTTCAACGAGCGGAGCCGGAAGGATCTAACGGCCCAGGATGTGCGTTTTACGACGAAAGGGAATACGCTCTACGCTTTCGTGATGGATTGGCCGGGCAGGGAAGCGTCGATTCCTTCGCTCGCCAAGGGCGGCCCGCAGGGCGTCGGGGCGATTCAGAACGTGGAACTGCTCGGTTTCCGCGGGAAGCTCACTTGGTCGCAGGACGAAGGCGGTCTAAAAGTGCAGATGCCGGACGCGAAGCCGTCCGACCACGCAGTAACGCTGAAGATTGCCGGTGCGTAAGTGCTCGTTGCGAAACAACCTCTCCCACCGCACTCCCTCGCGGCGAGTGGCTCGGAAGGCCCATTCTCAGCGCACAGAACGCGGTCGCGTTGCGTTGTGCGCGAGTAACTGAAAGCGGCGCGCGCGCCAGCAAGCGATATTCGGGAAATGGATAGGTGATTTCCTGACAAACCCGGGCGGAACCCGCCCGGGAACTCATCGGTTCGTGCTGTCCAGACCGGGTGTCCCGCTGTTCGATCCCGGAGCGTGCCGATCGACTTCGGCATGACGCGACCGGTCGAGAATCAGGTCGGCCACGGTCTGCGGCTGGTCCATGGCTTCCATGGTGATCGATCCACCCTCGCCCGAGCCGGCCGTCTGAATCGTCAGGCTTCCAATGCCGAGCAGGCGCTGGCCGAAGGATTGCTGCACCCGCACATCCTGCACCTTGCTGAGGTCCATGGTGCGGGTGGTCTTTCCCAACATGCCGCTCTCCCAACTCAGCCGGTCGCTGCGGAGGGTCAGCTTCACCATCCGCCGGCTGAAATGCATCCGCAGCGGGATGAGGAACAGCACCAGCGGCAGCGCCATCACCCACGCCGGTTTATCCGGCCAGTAGTTCTGGCGCGCGTACACGCCCGCAAGGCACACGACAGCCACTACGATGTACCCTACGATAGCGGTTTTCATACTGGGACGGAACACGCGGTCTGGCATCGGTCTGACCTTTCCGGTTTCTATTGTATCGCCACGCCCGGCGCGGAATTCATGGCAAAATGGCGGATGGCGTAAGGAGCTTCCATTTTGTCGAAAATTCGCATCGCCGTGGCCGGCGCCGGATCGTTCGGACGCAACCATTTGCGCGTGATCCGGGAGTCGGGACGCGCGGAACTGGCCGCGGTGGTGGATACGAACGAGGCGCGCGCGCGCCAAGCGGCAGCCGACTATGGGTGCCGTGCGATGACGCGCGTGGAAGAGTTGGCCGGTTGTGTCGACGCCGTCATCGTCGCGACTCCGACGTGTACCCATGCGCCGGTTGCGGCCATGTTGCTCGAAGCCGGGATGGACGTGCTGGTGGAGAAACCCATCGCCTCCGATCCGGCCGGCGCCAGGATGCTGGTAGAGACGGCCGTCCGTTGCGGGCGCATCCTGCAAGTCGGTCATCTGGAGCGCTTCAATCCAGCCGTCGCGGCGCTCCAGAAGATCGTTACGCTACCGTTGTTTTTCGAGATTCACCGCCTCAGCGTCTTCTCGCCGCGCAGCCTGGATGTGGATGTCGTGTTGGACTTGATGATTCACGACATCGACATCGTGTTGACGCTGGTGGGGCAGCTTCCCAGCGAAATCCGCGCGGCTGGGATCTCCATACTATCGCCCAAGGTGGATATTGCCAACGTGCGCCTGGAATTTCCCGGCGGATGTGTCGCCAATCTCACCGCCAGCCGCGTTTCCACCGAACGGGTGCGCAAGCTGCGGCTGTTTCAGCCGCACCAATACATTTCGCTCGATTATGAGCGCCGGGATGTGTCGGCATTTTCGGTGTCCGGAGACCGGCAAATTGGCTTTGAACGGTTGACGGTCGAAAAAGCCGAGCCGTTGCGTCTGGAGGTCGATTCGTTTCTCGATTGCGTGGAGCGGCGGCTCCCCCCGCGCGTCACCGGCGAGCAGGCCGCGCTGGCGCTCGAAGCCGCCTGGGCGATACTTGCTAAAATTGAAGAGCATAACCACCGGGTCGTGGAATCTATCAAAGCCGATTCCATGAAAGCGCAGCCGGACTCGACCGCGCCGGCAACCGCGGGCCGGCTCCCGGCGTCTTAACATTTCCATCCATGG
>JBDTAT010000541.1:0-3943 GCA_039924505.1 Bryobacteraceae bacterium | reverse complement strand
CCAGCCGGCGGCACACGTCCAGTCCATCCGGCCCTCCAAACAGCGCCACGTGCGGCTCCCAGTCGCGGACTTCGCGCTGCAAACTCTCCGCATCGCGGGCGGCAACATACGGCGGGTTCGACACCACCACATCCACGCTCGCATCCGGAAACGCCGACGCCAGATCGCAGGCGATCAACCTGATGTTCGATTCCAGCCGCCGCGCGTTTTCCGCCGCCACACGCAGCGCCGCCAGCGAAACATCGGTCGAAAACACGCGCGCGCGGGCGCACTCCAGCGCCAACGTCACCGCGATAGCGCCAGACCCGCAGCCGATGTCGATAGCCGCATCGCCCGCCTGCACGCGCATCAGTGCGGCCTCGATTACGTGTTCCGTCTCCGGCCGCGGAATCAGAACGTCGGGCGTCACCAGGAACTCGCGCCCGTAAAATTCCTGCCGTTTGGTGATGTATTGGGTCGGCTTGCCTTGCAGCCGTTCGTGCAGATAGCGGCCGTAGTGCAGCCACGCGGTTTCGGTCAGCTCATCGTCCGGATGCCCGTAAAACCAAGCCCGTTCGCGATGCATCGCGTGGGCCAGCAGCACTTCCGCGTTCAGCCGCGGCGCCGCGGGCGCCGCATCCTCCAACAGCCGGGCCCCTTGCGATAGCGCGGTGCGAACGTCCATCGCGCGCCCGCGTCACGCCGCTTCGCCGCGGTCCGCCAGCTTTTCCGCCTGGTAATAGTCGGTCAGCGCGGTCACAATGGCGTCGAGCCGCCCTTCTACCACTTGATCGAGCTGGTGCAGCGTCAGCCCAATACGATGGTCCGTCACCCGGTTTTGCGGAAAATTATAAGTGCGGATCTTCTCGCTGCGGTCGCCCGTCCCCACCATGCTGCGGCGTTCCGCGCCGATCTGCGCCTGCTGCTTTTCGAGCTCCAGTTCATACAGGCGGCTCCGCAGCACCCGCAACGCTTTCGCCCGGTTCTTGATCTGCGATTTTTCGTCCTGGCAGGAGACAATTGTACCCGTCGGCAAATGCGTGATGCGCACCGCCGAGTAGGTGGTGTTCACCGATTGTCCGCCGGGACCCGAGGAGCAGAACGTGTCGATGCGGATATCCTTGGCGTCGATCACCACCTCCACTTCATCGGCCTCCGGCAACACCGCCACCGTCACCGCCGACGTGTGAACGCGGCCTTGCTGTTCGGTCTCCGGCACCCGCTGCACCCGGTGTACGCCGCTTTCATATTTCAACTGGCTGAACACGCGCGCACCGCTGATTAGCGCGATCACTTCCTTCAATCCGCCCACCGCCGATTCGCTCGCCGAAGTCACCTCCACGCGCCAGCGCATCGACTCCGCAAAGCGCGAATACATGCGGAACATCTCAGCCGCGAAGAGCGTCGCCTCGTCGCCCCCCGTCCCGGCGCGGATTTCGAGCACCACGTTTTTCTCATCGTTGGGATCTTTGGGCAGCAGCAGAATCTTCAGCTCCTGTTCCAGCCGGATCAGCTCCGGCTCCAACCGCGCCACTTCGTCCACCGCCATCTGCCGCAGTTCGGCGTCGCTTTCGGCCAGCATCGGGCGCGCCTCGCGCAACTCGCTGTCGATTTTTTTCCACTCGCGGTACTTTGACACCAGACCCGAAAGTTCGCTGTGCGTCTTGCTCGTTTTCCGGTAGAGATCCGTGTCGGCGATCACCGACGGATCGGCCATCTGGCGCGTCAACCCCTCGAAACGCGCCTCCATTTCGTCCAGCTTTTGCGAATATTGCATGGGAACAGCCTCTCCGCCGGGGCCGTGTGGCAGCCGCTTACGCGATCACGAGTTCGCCGCCGTTGGCCTTTTCGAGTTCCATCGCGCCGTCGAGCGCGTGGATCGCCACGGCCGCCTGCTCGTCCGAAGGGGGCTTTGTCGTCACCCGCTGCAGCCACAACCCGGGAGCCGTCAACGCCGCCATGAAACCGCCCTGGCGCCGCGCCGCGAAACGGATCAACTCGTAGCTAAGTCCCGCCACCAACGGCAGCAGCGCCACCCTCACCACCAGCTTCGCCACGAACCCCTGCACGGGAACCATCGCGTACACCACCATCGCCAGCACCATCACCACCAGCAGAAAGCTGGTGCCGCAGCGCGGGTGAAACGTCGTGAACCGCTGCGCGTTTTCCACCGTCACCGGTTGGCCAGATTCAAAGTTGAACACCACTTTGTGCTCCGCGCCATGGTATTCAAACACCCGCCGGATGTCTTTCATCCGCGAAATCAGGTAAAGGAATGCGAGGAAAATCGCGATGCGGATTCCGCCGTCGGTCAGGTTAAACGCCAGCCAGCCGTGCATCGCCGGGAACCGTTTGCCGAGCGCCGTCGCCGCCAGCAACGGAACAAACTTGTACAGGAAAATGAAAAACAGCAGGGAGAACGCTAGGTTCAGTCCCATCATCCACGAGGAAATTGTCGTCGGCTTCTCTTCTGGATCGGCGTCGCCGAGCGCCGCATTCGCCGAAAACCGCAGCGCTTTCAAGCCCAGCCACATCGCCTGTCCCAGCGTCCCCAAACCACGCAGAATTGGATACCGGAAGATCGGATATTTTTCGGAAACGCGTGGCAGCGGGCTTTCCTCTGTGACAATCCGGCCGTCGGCCTTGCGCACCGCCACGCAATAGCTGTGCGGCGAGCGCATCATCACTCCCTCCATCACCGCCTGTCCGCCGACAAGCGTCTCCTCACCGCTTTCGAGCACGGGAAGCATCTGGGTATGCACCAAGAGGCGCACAAATCTACGAAGGGACACGTTGGGAAGCTCCACCCTCATTATATAGGCTAACGCGCGCAGGGTGGAGCGGTGCATCATCCTGCACGAATTTCCTCAAAACGTCAAGGCCCACCGTCGAATGCGCTACAATGGCCTCACACGCGTGGAACGGATTGGCCGCTACCAAATCGCTGGAGAACTGGGTCGCGGAGCCATGGGAGTGGTTTATCGCGCGGAGGACCCGGCGATCGGCCGCACCATCGCCATCAAGACCATCCGGCTCTCCGACCTCACCGAAGAATCCGAGCGTGAACGCCTCCGCGAGCGGCTGTTCCGCGAGGCCCAGTCCGCCGGCATCCTCTCCCATCCCGGCATCGTCACCATCTACGACATCGCCGAAGAGAACGGCTTGGCGTACATCTTCATGGAGTTCGTCAACGGGCCGCCGCTTGAAAAGTTGCTCGACGCCGAGCACATGCTGGACAAGGAATCGCTGCTCAGCATTTTCCGCCAGACCGCGGCGGCTCTCGATTACGCGCACAAGAAGGGTATCGTTCACCGAGATATCAAGCCCGCCAACATCATGATTCACGAGGACGGCACGGCGAAGGTTACCGACTTCGGCGTGGCGAAAATTCTCTCGCAGCAGATGACGCAGAGCGGCATGATGATGGGCACGCCCAGCTACATGTCGCCCGAGCAGATTCAGGGCGCCCAGGTGGACGGGCGCGCCGATCAGTTTTCTCTGGCCGTCATCGCCTATGAAGTGCTCACCGGCGAAAAACCGTTCGTCGCCGAGTATCTGCCAACTCTGCTCTACAAAATTGTTCGCGAAGAACCGGCCGCTCCGCAGTTGCTGAATCCCACGCTGCCGCCGGAAGTGGAGCCGGTGTTGCGCAAAGCGCTCGCCAAGAATCGCGATGAGCGCTACACCAATTGCGTCGAGTTTGTCGCCGCGCTTTCCGCCGCTTGCGCCTTCAAGCGCGACTGGATGCCGTTGCCCCGCGGCGCCAGTCAGAATATGCCGACAGTGGCCGGTGGAAACGCATCCGAGCCGGCTCCGGCTGCCCCACCGCCCGCCAAATCTCCTTCCGGATCGCGCCGGGAGCCCACGCCAGTTCCGATTGTGCTTCCGTCCACCGCGGCCTTAGCGCCGCCGGCTTCGAACGCCACTTGGGATCGATCGACGACGGAATCGCACGCGCATGTGC
>JBDTAT010000540.1:0-3137 GCA_039924505.1 Bryobacteraceae bacterium | reverse complement strand
CTCAGCGTTACCACGGGCGGAGTGTTGTCGATGAGCACCGGCGCGCTGACGGCTTCGGATTGGCGCGCGGACAGCGGCGGATTGGAGGGACTATCGGAGGCCACCACGCGAAAATCGTAGCGGCCATCGGCCAACGCGTCGGCGTCGATCGTGTACGTGTTCTCGTACAGATTCGATTTCAACAAGATCCATTCGTGCTGCTCTTCGGCGCGGAAATAGACGGCATAGACAAGTTTATCGCCATCCGGGTCGTCGGCCTGCCAGACGATCTGCGTTTGTTGGGAAGCGCCGCGCGATAACATTTGCGTAGGTGTTCCGGCAGCGGTGGAGCCGGCCGGCTCACCGGTGTCTGTAACGGTGACGCTGTAACTGGCGGAGGCCGCGGCCGATGACGCCTTCTGCGCGCTGGACGACGGAACGGACTGCGTAACGACGGTAACGCCGCGGACGACGGGCGGATTGTTCTGCGGCAGGTAGGCGACGGAGACGCTGTCGAGACCCGGCGTCACGCCGCCCGGCCCCGAGAACTCCGCGCGCCACTGAATATAACGGGCATTCGGACTTTGGATCCGCGCCGCCGCCGGATCCCGGACGGGGGTCGACCAATCGCTCCAGGTGGCATCGGGACGCGCGGAGTTGCCGGTGCGCGTGACGAAGGCGAGGCGCGCGCCCGGCGCTGGGGTCGCGCGCCAGTTCAGCCGGCCCCAACGCGCGACGGTTCCGGTATCGTGAACCGGAGACTCGTACGTGCCCGTGGCTCCAACGCCACGCTCCAGGCGATAGAGCACGCCCATATTGCCGGTGGCGGCGGCGATTCCACCGCGCCATTCCACGAGGCGCGTGGTTTCCCCTTGACCGGTTTCGGTAAGCAGCGTGGCGTTGCGGTCCGGATTCAGGCGGTAGATGCGGCCGCGTTCATCGGTGGCGAAAAGCAACTGGCCGCCGTTCACAAACAGATCGTAGATGTTTTCATCCTTCGAACTCCACAGCGTTTCGACGGTGTTGTCGGCGTGGATTTTGTAGACGGCCGATTTATCGATTCCCGGGTACTCGACGGCGGCAGCCGGCGGTGCGGCGGTCTGGACCACCGTGGATTGTGTCTTCGAGGCGTCGGGCTTGGGCTTGATTTCAATTCCCGATTGCGCGGTGGAGTCGGTGACGGTAACGCTGGTGGCGGTTAACGACACCATGACGGGGGCGCCGGCCGCGGACGATGTGGCGATTCCGCTGGTGCGCTTGGCGATAGAGCCGCCCAGCGCGGCCGCGTAAATGGTTCCGTCCGCTTGCGGAAGAATCGTGCGGATTTCGGGAAGGTTGGAATCGTACAGCACGAAGGCTTTGTTTTTCGCAGTGACGCGATACAGCAGACCGTTCGGCTCGCTTCCGGCGAGCAATCGGCCCTGGGCGTCGAAGGCGAGGCATGTGATATTCGATTGGCCGGTATCGTAATAGAGTTCGCCCTGGCCGGGGCCGGTGACGCGATAAATGCGGCCGCGATCGCCGGTGCCCACGTAAAGCGCACCGTCGCTTGAAAAAGCTAGTGCCCAAATGTATTTTTCCTTCGGCGCGAAATACTCGGACGCCTTCCCGTTCTCGATGCGATAGACCTTGCCGTCGGGCGATGTAGCGGCGTAGAGCACGCCCTGCGCGTCCAGCGTGACGGCGAAAACTTCGGGCTGATCGGAGGTCCAATAAACGGCGCCGTGGCCGGATGCATCCACTTTATAGACCCGTCCGCCGTTCCCGGTGCCCAGGTAGAGCGAGCCATCGGCGGCGGCGGCAACGCTCCAGATTTCCGGCTGCGTGGAGGTGAAGACCGGCTCCAGTTTGGGCGCGAGCGACAAGCGGCCGTCGCGCGAAAGCGAAACCCCGGTGAGGCGGCCGCGCAGGAAATCCTGGTAGTTGTTCATTTCCCAGGTAGTGGATGTGGCGGCGCAGGCGAAAGCGGCGGAGAGCCACAGGCCGGCCAGCAGCACACCTGGGAATGCCGCGCGAAAGAATTTTCCCGTCACGGTCTCACCTGAACCTCAACGGTCTTCGATCCAGCGATGAGGGCGTGGCCCGCGGAAATTTCCAGCTCCGCGAGCTTCGATCCGCGCCAGGAGGCGAGGCTGCCGGTACCGGTCTGCGAGCGCGACAGAATCATAGCGGCCGACGGCGGGGGGTCGGGGAGATCGCGGCCGTCAACCTGGTAACCGGTGTCGGCGCGCCACACGCGGATGTACGCCTTCTCGTTATCGCGCAGCGCGTTCAGCAAATCCACCACTTGCGATGCGGTGCGGGGAGGCACGGCGACCCGTTGCGCGAACTCGGCGAGATTGGTGAGGTTGCCGTCGGCCACCGTAAAGTAGAGCGGGCCGGGTAGCGCGCCCACCGGCACCGGATAGCGCACGCTGCGCGATACTTCGCGGCCGTTGGCGCCCATCAGGACGACGGTCAGGTCGACGTTCCCGCCCGGGGCGACCTCGCGCGCGGCGGTAAAAACCCGGTCGATTTGAAATTCGTCTTTGCGTTCCAGCGCGTCGATTGAGAGCGCAATACTTTTCAGCTTCAAAGCGTCGAACCCGCTCTGCGCGGCGTAGGCTAACGGGATCGCGACGCCGAGCGAGACCTGGGCGGCGGTGTTCGCGTCGCCGGTATATATGTTGTCCACACGGGCGGCGGGCGTTGGGCCTTGAAATTCGATGCGGCCGCGGACGCGATAACTGGCCGCGCCGACGGCTCGTTCGGTGGCATCGATGGCGGAAAAGACCGCCATCTGCAACAGCAGCGGCGAGAGCACCGGATCGTTGACCATCTGAAAACGATAGTTGGGCGCGGACGCGGAATTTGAGCCATTGCCGGTCGCGCCATCCCAGAACGCGATAGAGACTGGCGCCAGCAGCGCGCGGCGGCCGAGGACACCCGAGACGGCGGAGCTGCGGTCCTGAGTAATGGAGCCCATCCATTCGCGGGCGGCGGAAATTTTAAAGGACGCTTGCAGATTGGGGAGCAGCGCGAGAACATCGGCCCGCGCGAACGGCAGGTCGGTGGAGCCGGCGGCGAGAAAGCGGTGCCCGAAGGCGTAAACGTTTTTGCCGTCGATGCAGGTGACGGTGCCGTCGGCGCCGACGCTCAGATCGCCGGAGAGTAATTGC